>JAFGJP010000032.1 GCA_016929035.1 Candidatus Auribacterota bacterium
ATCAATAATAAATCCCATTTCCAGCCTTTAAGATCGCTGAGAACGACACGGTGGAAGACGTTTTTCAGATAAGGAAGCCTGTCCCTATAGTACCGCCTTCGGATAAGGCAGTAGACTTTTTCTTTACCGCGAAGATAGTCCATGAGTTTCCCGACATCGTCTTCTTCCAGGACTTCGATCGGGCCGCGGTCAAGATAATAGATGAATTCCGGACGGTCAAAATAAAAAGTGATCAGCCTGTCCTCACCGACAGCCTTGTTGATTTTTTTTGTATAAGGAACAGCTGACCGGATGCGGTCGAGCTCAGGATAAAGCCCCGCTACCATAAAGATGGAGACGGCAGCAGCGAAAAGGAACATTCTCGCACAGGCAGATTTTCCCATGTGGAGAGGATTTTTTTTGGTCAGGGCCTCTCCGATAAAGAAAATGAGAAAAACAAGAACGATGCTACAGAAAAGGCTTGTGACAAAAAAATCAGAAGTAAAATAGCCGGCAAATTTCACAAACGAAGGGAAAGCGATAAAAAAGATGCCGAAAAGAAGACACATCAGGCTGAGAGGAACTTTTATCCAGAGAAGAGAAACAGGGATATCGCTTTTTTCTCTGGCTGTAAAAAAGCGAACGCAAAGATGAGCGACGGCAAGGCTCATGGCCGGGTAGAGAAGAAGGATATACTGGGACCTCTTGCTCTTGGAAATCGAGAAAAAGAAGAGGACAACAAGCAGCCATACCCACATGAATAGGAAAAAGGACGGCTTTCCTGAAGATGTCTCCTTTTCTTTTTTAAAATCTTTCCAGTTGAGAATAAGGGCGGCCGGCAGGAGAAGGGACCAGGGAAAAAAATGCGTGGCAACGCGGTCAAGGTAGTAATAAAAAGGCTGAATATGGTCAAAAGCATGAAAAAAACGGATAATGTTCTGCTTGATGATGAATTCCTGAAAAAATTCGCGTCCTCCTTCAAGAAGAGCGGCAATATACCACGGAAGAGTGGCGAGAAGAAAAAGAAGCATCCCTGAAGGAAGGATCATGTCTTTTATCACTTCAAGCCTTCTTGAGGAAAAAAGGAAAAAAAAGACGATGAGAGCAGGAACGATGACGCCGACAGGCCCCTTGGAAAGAACGGAAAGGCCGCAAAAGACATAAAAAAGAAGGAACCATTTCCTCCTTTTTTCTTTATTGATGTAACCTATGTAAAATGAGATAGTTGCAAGAAACATAAAAAAAGTCAGCGTCATGTCGATAATAGCCAGCCTGCTCTGTTCAAGGAATGTATAGTTCGTTATTAAGATAATTCCTGCCAGGAAAGCCGTCTTTCTGGATGAATATTTTTTCAGAAAAAAGAAAAAAGCGACAATGATCCCGAGCGCCGACAGGGCAGAAGGCAGGCGCGTGGTCAGTTCGGTCGCATCATTGATGATCTTTGAAGGAAAAGCCATGAGCCAGTAAACAAGGATGGGCTTCCAGTAAAGGTTTTTCCCGTTAAATTTGGGAATAAGATAATCGTTTTCCCGGACCATGTGCCTGACAATGGCGCCGAACCGCGGCTCATCCGGAGACCAGAGGGAGATCGAAGACAGGTTCCAGAAGATGAGAAAGCTGGAAAAGAGAAGTAGAATAACGAAATCAAGCTTTTTTTGTGTAATTTTATCCAAAAATCTTACCTTTTGCTTCCTCTATGCAGGACACACCTTTACTTCAAAAATGATTTTATTTATTAGCGAGGACGTCCTTCAAAGCTTCCACAACGTCTTTGGCGTCATCAAGGGTCATATTGGGATACAGGGGAAGAGAGAAGATCCTCTCGCCGACATATTCGGCATTCGGACAGAGCCCTTTTGTATAACCAAGTTTTTCCGTGTAATATTTAAAAAGATGAACAGCCGGGAAATGGATGCCTGTTCCGATGTTCTTTTCTTTCAGCCTTTCAATCATCTCATCGCGGCCGAAATCTTCTGTCCTGAGAATGACGACAAAAAGATGCCATGGGTGGACAAAGTCATAGCCGGGGTCCTCCTGAAGCGCTATTTGCTCCACATCCTTCAGGTTCTCTCTGTAGAAAAGGGCGATCTCGCGCCTTTTTTCGTTGAAGGATCTGACCTTTTTCAGCTGATGGATGCCGATGGCCGCCTGCAGGTCGAGCATGTTATATTTAAAGCCCGGCAGGATGATATCGTAGGTCGCTTTACCTGAGCGGTCGTAGCGCTTCCAGGCATCCTTGTCCATCCCGTGAAAGCGGAGAAGCCTTAAAGATTCTGCGAGCTCGTCATTCTCTGTCACGACCATGCCGCCTTCGCCGGTCGTCATGTTTTTTATCGGGTGAAAGCTGAATACGCCGGCAAGTCCGAACGTGCCGGCATGGCGGCCCTTGTAATAAGTGCCGACAGCGTGGGCGCAGTCTTCTATGACAAGAGCGTTCTTCATCCGGGCAATTCTTAAAATGGCGTCCATATCGCAGGGAACGCCGGCAAAATGAACAGGAACGACTGCCGCGACATCATCATCCCATTTTTCTTCGACCTGACGGGGATCGATATTGAGCGTCCGGGGATCGATATCGGCAAAAACCGGTTCGCATCCGGTTGCCAGCAGCATGTTGACCGTGGCCGCAAAAGTGAGAGGCGTTGTCATGACCTTCTTTCCCTTGAGATCACACGCCGCGTAGGTGATGTGAAGCCCGGCTGTAGCCGAGTTGACGGCAACAGCGTTCCGGCGTCCGACAAACATGGCAAAATCATCTTCAAACCTTTTGACCTTGGGCCCTGTTGTTATCCAGCCGGAGCGCATGGAATCAGCGACTTCCTGGATCTCTTCTTCTCCGATCTCCGGAAGGCAAAAAGGAAGAAATTTTTCTCTCATGCAAACCTCTTTTTGTTGATTTATTTCATAGAATCTTTATGTCTTAAAATAATAATCATAATACATAAAATTTCAAAAACATAAATAAAAAGATCAAAATGTTCAGATGAATTTAGACCGATGAATTCAAGAATCACGATACGGCTACTGATTCAGAAGCTTGGAGATCTTATCCAGAAAGATTTCCATTGTTGAAAGAGGCTTGACGACGAAAAATTCCTCAGGAATACCGACTTTTTCAGAGATATCCGGGATGTTCTGGAACCGTGAGCCGGTAAAAATAATGAACTTCTGCTGAGGGTGCATTTTCCTGATTTCCAGAATCGTTTCTATTCCGTTCAGGCCGGGCATCTTGATATCGACGATACAAAGGGCGCATTTATGCGTCTTCAGCCAGTCAAGGGCCTCATTGCCTTCAGCAAAGGTGATCGTCCGGTAATGGCCGATCTCGCGAAGAAACTGGGAGAGGCTTTCTCTCACGTGGATCTCATCGTCAATGATGATAAGAAGTGGGGCATTGTCATTGTTCATAACTTTTAAAATTATAAAATGGCGAAGCATCAATAGCAAGCATGTTTTCTACACTCGCCGGCGATTTGTTTCTTTTGTTGATTTATCATTTGAATTCTATTAGAATATCGAAGTTTAAAAAGAGATGCTAGATACAGGATACAAGATGTACGATAATGAAGAAGGTGTGCTGCGCACAGAAGAATATAATTTTAACCACGAATAAACACGAAGGGACACAAATGGTTCGGCTTCGGCGAATTTATTCATGGCAGAGCGCGAAGGGACCCCGTGATGACCTTCGGTCAAACGGGGCAAAGAGCGAAGAAAAAAACACAGGACGAGGGACGTAAAACGTCGTCGTTTGGAATTTTTTATCTTGTATCCTGAATCGTGTGTCTTGTATTTCTTA
>JAFGJP010000033.1 GCA_016929035.1 Candidatus Auribacterota bacterium
ATCTGTGATAGCTACAACAGAATTTATCGCGTCCTGATGAAAGTAATACTTGCTTCCATCACTGTCCATGCGGCAGAGGATTTCATCGATGTTGGGGCCGTAGATGAATTCCTGAAGGAGGCTGCCTGAGCCGTCATATTTTGCGATGCAGTGGTTGCCGTCATAGATGTATTTTTCTAAGTCAACGCCGTCTTTGCGGTAGGCGAGATTGTTGAGACTGCCGTCATACCAGCCATACTCGATTGTTCCGCCTTTGGAAGAATGGGCCTCAACAAGGTGATTCTCAGCATCCCACTTGAATGTCCAGGTGGTGCCTTTCTCGGACTTTGTCTTGAGGTTGCCGTTTTTGTCATAAGAATAGACGACTTTCGCTTCCTCATCCAGAGTAATGGTGAAATCGCTGGAAACCGTGTTCCCGGCAAGGTCTATGACCTCAACTGTCACTATATTGACGCCCGGCTTTAATTTCAGCTCTTCCAGGGAATACGTATCGCCCTTAATTTTCGCTTCTTTTCCGTTGATAAGGATTTTATCAATATTTTCATCCTGTATCATGCCGCTCAAGGATATGACATCGCCTCCCTCATAGAGTGAGCTCTCGAGACGGACGAGCTGGTTCAGCTCATTGAAAACCGATGTGATGGTCTCGCTGGATGTCTCACTTTCTATCTGAAGCTGGGTTCTGTTTCCGATGCGGTCAAAGGTGTATTTCTGCGCTTCCCCGTCAGGATAGGTGACTTCTGTCAGCTGGCTGTTCGGGTCATAGGCATACGCGTGCATGCCTGCCGTATCTTCTCTGCTTATTCTATTGCCGTTTTCATCATAAGTGAACGCGATGGATTCAATGGAGACAGGATCTGTTTCTGTCCCTGCTGAAATGCTGAGAAGCCTGTCAGCTTCATCATAGGCGTACTGTGTTTTTATTCCGTTCGGATATGAAAGAACTGTTCTTCTCCCCTTGGCATCGTACTCATACTTGAATTTTTCAATATCTGTTCCCTTTTCAACATTGACATCAACAAGTCTATTCAAGACATCGTAAGAATAGTGGACTGTCGTTCCGGACGGATAGACAAGCTTTGTCCTGTTCCCGACCGCGTCGTATTCATATTTCAGCACGTAATTGCCGGGATAAGCCACTTCGGTCAACCTGTTCAAAGCATCGTAATCGTACATTGTGAGACCAATGGTATCATTGATGGATTTCAGGTTTCCCGCACTGTCATAGGTATAGAAGACAACCTGTTTTTTAGGAAGATTCTTTTTGATGAGCCTGTTCATGCTGTCATACTGATAAGTGATGACCGAACCGTCAGAATTTGTTTTTTTGATAAGGTTGCCGTTCAGATCATAGGCAAAAGATTCTTCTATGCCGCGCGCGTCTGTGACCCTGACAAGCCTGTCTCGGCTGTCATATTCATAAACCGTTGTATTGCCTTCCGGGTCTGTGACAGAATTGCGGTTGTTATTCGAATCATACGTAAAAAGCGTTTCTCCGCCGTTCGCATCAATGACCTTTGTCACCATATTGTTTTTATTGTATTCATAGCGGGTGATATTGCCTTTGGCGTCTTTCATGGCAGTCTTATTGCCGTTTCCGTCATAGGATATCTCTATTGTCTCGCCCAGATGGTTCGTGACAGCGATGAGCCTGTTGGATGCATCATAGGCATAAGCCGTCTGATGGCCCAGCTCATCAATGAGTTTTGTGAGGTTGCTGTTTGGGTCGTATTCGTATTCTTTCGCATTGTTCAGCGCGTCTTTATCCAGGATTTTCCTTCCCACCGGGTCATAGTCATAAGATATCGTGTTTCCGTTGGCGTCCGTGATATAGGAAATATCATCAGTTGAACCGCAGGTCAGACAACCGGCTGTTGGTTCATAGCCAAATAATGTCGCGCTCCCGTCCGGCGCAATGACCTTTGATTTTCTATTCATCTCGTCATATTCAAAGCGATAGGTGCCGTTCGGCCTGTTCTCAGCGATCAGGCTGCCCATGTCGTCATATTCATAAGTGACGGCCGTCCCGTCAGGAAAGTTTGTTTCCGTCAACCGCTTCATGGCGTCATAAGAATAAGTGGTCATATTGCCCATCGCGTCGGTATGGATAAGAACATTGCCATAGGGGTCGGGTGCATATGTTTCTTTCCCGCCGTCTGGATTTGTTTTGGAAAGCATGTGGCCAAGCTTATTGTAGGTATAGGATGTTGTATTTCCTTCAGGGTCTGTTTCTGATAATTTATTCCCTGCGCCATCATACGTATATGTCCATACATTGCCTTCAGCATCCCTGATAGATACCAGGTTACCGGCTGTATCATAGGTGAATTCTATCCTGCTTCCCAGGGCATCGGTCTTTGCGCAGATATTGCCGTACTGATCGGTCTCATAGGTGATCTCGTTCCCCAGAGGATCGGTTTCGCTGACAACCGCGCCGTTTTGAAGCTCGCGCTGCCAGGTGCTGCCGTTTTTGTCAACGATCTTGTTCCACTTATTGGATTCCGCGTCGTATTCATAATGAACGGTCTGGCCGAGCTGATCCACCTCTTTTGTTTTGCTGGCCTTGTCATTGTATTCAAACTCTTGTGTGTTGCCGTTTCTGTCGAACTTCTTTTTCAGGTTCGAGTTTTCATCATATTCATAAGAAACGCTCTTTCCGTCAGGATAGACGATTTTCTCGGTCATCATGTTTTTGTACTGGAATATGCCTGTGTTGCCGTTCTTATCATTGAATGCCATGAGAGAAAGGTTGTCGTCTGTTTCAAAGACCATCTCTTTTCCCATGGGATCAACCTCTCTTCCAACCTTCAGCCTCCAGTCCCACATCATCATGTCTGAAAGATCGTCGTATGACGTATCAAAGTAATACTTTGTCTGATATCCGAGCTTATTTGTCACTGCAAAGACCGGCTGTTCCCCCTCTGACGTGTTTTCTTTCGAGTATTCATACTGAATGGTATTCCCTTCGGGGTCTGTGACTGTTTTCAACAGCGCGATAATGGAATTGAACGTGCCCTGCATAGGGCCGAGAGATATAGAATAATTGGTAATATCATAATCATATGTTACTTTTCTTCCTGTTGAGTCTTCGATAGAGGTCACGATATAGTTATAAAGGGGATATCTTTCATTCACGACGATTGTATTTCCAGGATCTTCCGGAATATCCATTTTGTACTGCTTCCAGCTGATCTTTATATATCGTCCTGTTGCCTCTTCGACAAGCCTGACCGGCTTGTATCGTTCTATATTGCCTGAGCTTGTTTCCTCTATTCCGACAACTCCATATTCATAGGAGATCTTGTTTCCATACCTGTCTTCAACTGACTGTAGGTCAAATTGTCCCCCGTAATAGGTTGATATCGTCTTGAAGCGAAAAATCGTACCGTACTTCATAGTCCAGACAGCTTCTTCACTGTTGATCTTCATCGACGAGACTTCACAGGCCGGCGGAACAGCATCCCCTTCCGGTGTAAATGTGTATGTAATCATATTGCCTCTTTCTGCAATGAGCGTCGCGCTTTCTGTCCCTGCCGTCATTCTCACATCCAGATTAGACCAGAATTTTTTGCCGAAAGCGCCGCTGACGCCTGTCTGGGACGAATAGCTTCTTCTGACATAAAGATATGTCATCCCGTGGTTCTTGCCGTTTCCATGAAGCTCAAGGTCATATTCTCCAAAATAAAGCTTGCCGCCTGCTGTCGAGACTGGATCGTGCGCCTGTGAATCGTCTTTTTCAGGATCGCATCCTTCCGGACCGCCCGCTGTCCCTCCTGTCGGGCAGACCGCTGTCACATTGTCTCCATCTTCTCCGTTCGGTGACGTGGCATTGGCAAAAACAAATGATGCCGGCTGAACGCATATGCTGAATGCCAGCACAATGACAAGTAAGGTTTTTAATCTCTTTTTCATTTTTTTGACGCTCCTTGGCTTTTTATGAATTTTTTTCCATCAGCTTTTTGTAAATAGCGACCGACTTTATGGACTTCAAAGCTCTCTGACGGTACTTCGTGTCAGGATAAAGGGTCAAAAGCTCCTGGTAATACCCGATGGAGCCCTGGTAATCTCCGGAATCAAAAGCAAGGCGGCCGAGATGGTAAAGCGCTTCTTCCTCCATCTCATCCATGCCGCGCACTTTTTCAAACTGCGCTTTTGCCTCGTCAAACCTTTTCAGATTCCTGTATATTTCGCCCAGCTGAAGACGAAGCTCAGCTTCCATCTCCCCCTCGAGGAGAGCTTTCTCGCAGTATTCAACCGCATCTTTTTTCTCCCTGTCGTTCTTTTCCCTTAGCGCCTGGAGAGCTTTCACTTTATTTCCAACTTTCAGGAAGCACTCATGCGCCTTGTCGAACCTGCGGAGAGTAAAATACATATCGCCCAGCGCATCAAAGTCGTTCGATTCCAGAAAATATTTCTCGGCCTCCGCATAGTTCCCCATGTGGTAATGTGCCTTCCCCATGCCGCTCTTGTCGTTTGCCATTCTGAAGTAAAAAAGCGCCATTTGAAAGTTCCCGGCATTGATATTGAGAAGCCCAAGCCCTTAATAATCATGTTCCTGGACAAAGTATTGATGGGCCTTTTGAAACTCTCCTTTATTCATGGCCAGAAGGCCAAGGCCGGAGATGTCGTTTGCTTTTTTAAAACATTCTTCAGCTTTATTCATGTTTCTTTTTGCCAGATGAACAAGCCCCATGCCGGAATAGTCATTGGCTCTTTCGTAAAGCTTCAGCGCTTTTCTGTACTGCCCCATTCCCATGTAGGCATGGGCCGCCACGGTGAAATCATTATCTTTTTTCAGTTCATAAAGAGCTTCTTTAAATTTGTGCTCTGAGCAAAGCACAAGTCCGATCTGGGCATGATTATTGGTTTTTCTGAAATGTTCCTTGGCTTTCTCATACTGTCTCATGCGAAGATAGACAAGCCCTAATCCGTCATCGTCATCGATCTCTTTGAATATCTTTTCTGCTTCTTTATAAAATCGCTGTTTGACGTGGACAAGGCCGATGCCCTTCTGGTCACCCGCCATGCTGAAAGCTTCTATGGCTTTATTGAATTCTCTTAGTTTCAGATGTCTGTGCCCTATAGCGCTCATCCCCTGCTGAAATCCCATGAGAAGGAATGATGCTCCGAGCAGAGGCATAAGCAGTGCTTTAAGCAAAAAGCTTTTCCTGATTTTCATAATGTTCCTCCTGAACACGAAAGCACGAAAATTTTCGAAAACACGAAACATTTAATGCTTTCAGTTTAATTAAACACGAAAACACGAAAATTTGAGAAAACACGAAATTTCAATACTACACATTAATTGACTACTCTTTTTATCTCCAGTACAGGTTTAAAAAAATTAAGCAACAACCCAACTCTTTTATCAGCAGCTTTTAAATAAGAACGTAATTGAGAAACAAATATCTTATTGAGCTCACTTACAGCTTTCAGCTCTACAATAATTTCATTTTCTATTATCAAGTCTAATCTGTGAGTTCCTACAATTTCACCCAAATACCTAATTTCCATTGGTGCTTGAGCCTTAAATCTTATTCCTTTACTTTTTAAATTAAGCTTCATTGCATTTTCATAAATTGCTTCTAAAAAGCCAGGGCCTAAACTCTTATGTACATCTATTGCAGCGCTAATGATACCTTTACTCAGCTCTTCAAACTTGTATTTAGTTTCTTCTTTTCTTTTCATATTTTCTTACGTTCTTTCATGTTATCTCTTCATCACATCTTCTTTCGTGTCTTTTTTTTTCGTGCTTTCGTGTTTAAAACATATTTTGAATTATCGTAACTCCGATAAAGAACATGATGCCTGTCGTTATGGTCAAAGGCAGGGGAATCAATGTGCTTATCGGTTTTCTGTATCCTATAAAGATGATGAACGGGTTGAGAATGAATGCTGTGCCCAGAGCTATCAGCCATATGTTGTATGTGATGACGGCAAAAAAGATGAGATAAAATCCTATGGCAAATTCCGCAATAAGAAAAAGACGGCTGTCGTTTTTACTTTTTTTGTTATTTGTCGCATGAAACTGCGCCCTGCTTGTCAGACTGTAGAGCATGACCTCTTTTGCAGAATCCAGCAGAATCGATATATGGATAAAAGTTGACATGGCTATGTATTTGAACATTTTCTTTTTATCTTTCCAAAGCTCGACCATGGCCGGAAGAAGCGGAAAGAAGATGACAACAGCCATGATGACATAAAAGTCCAGCACCCAGAAGACATTGTACTTGGTTTTCAGCAGGACCTGTACCCAGCTGTCATAGATGGCAGGAGGAACCAGAAAAACCGGCCCCTGCAGCTGGCGGGTCACATAATAAAAAGGCATGATAAAGCTGGCTACGTACACAAGTAGAAGAAACGGAAAAGCCTGCAAAAGGGAAAAAGCAGAAATAAAGATATCCGCCTTTTCGAACCAGGGGATATTTTTTGAAAAAAGAGCTCTGGGATAGATTCTTAAGAGATACTGGTATGTGCCTCTTACCCATTTGCGGTTGCGCTTGCGGTACTTTTCCAGTGTTTCAGGAGTTTCTTCGCCTGTTTCGATGTCTTCGGCAACAATGCCGTAATAGCCCAGCCTTCTTGCTTCTGATGAGAAAGCCAGATCTTCTGTGATAACTTCAGGAATACCTCCGACTTCTTCAATAACAGAGCGCCTGAGAACAGCGCCGTGGCCGTACCACATGACACTCCTATGAATAGATTTTTTCGTTTTCAGAGAAAAAGGACTTCTCAAAAGAATAAATTGTGTCAATTTTTGATTTTTTAATTAGTCTATTTTTGTCAACTTATTTTAGATGCGTAAAAGCAGTATTTCTCTGTATTCTGAATAATGAGTTGCACAGCCATGAATAAAAATCTTATATTTCTTATTATGAAAAAAGCGGTTTTGATGACATTTTTCTTTTTTTTATTCCCTGTTTTCGCAATGCCAGCGGAAATTGCGCCTCAAAAGGTCCTGTTCGGGGATGTTCAGGAAGATGCTCTTATCGAGCGTGAGATCATCATTTTCAATAATGAACCGGCTGCCATCGAGTTAAAAAAAATACGCTCTTCATGCGACTGCCTGATCATTGATTTTAATACAGCTGTATCCATTGAGCCAGAAAAAGAATTAAAGGTCATCATAAAACTTGATCCGTCAAAGCTCGGCAAGGGCAAGTTCAGGAAATATCTCTTCCTTGAAATGAAAAACTCGAAAAAATCCCTTTACAGCATCGAAGTCCATGGAACCATACTCTGACAGGGTATATAAAGACATGTCTAAAAAGCCCGAGCCCGTCTCCTTTTTCTTCTTTTTTCTTGCAACCCTTTGGCTGGTCTGTGCAGAACCTGCATTTGCATCGCAGGAAACTCTTTCCATAGTTTTTTTCTCTTCTGAAAACTGCAAAAACTGCGACTATGTTAAAGACCATGTTCTCCCAAAGGCAAAAGACGCTTTCGGAAACAAAATCACATTCAGGTTGCTCTGCGTAGAAGAGACAGATAACTACCTTTATTTCATGCAGTTGGAAGAACAATACGGCGAGGCGGGCAATGATTTTCCCATCATATTCCTGCAGGGGAAATTCCTTAACGGGAGAAGCGAGATCGAGAAAAACCTCTTTTCAGAAATAGAAAAGAGCCTGCGTCAAAAAGCTGTCTTGACGGAACAAAAACAAAAAAGGAAAGACATCTCAAAAAAGCTGGGTTTCCTGGCCATTGCCGCAGGCGGCCTTCTTGACGGCATCAATCCGTGCGTCTTTACGGTCATCATCTTTTTCATTTCCTATCTCACCTATCTAAAAAAAGGCAGGAAAAACATCTTTCTTTCAGGCCTCCTGTTCATCCTCGGCTGTTTTTTTTCCTATTACCTTCTGGGGCTTGGCCTATTCGGGTTTCTGGAAAAACTTTTTTTCATGAAAATCGTCAGCCTGCTTATCAAAATGGTTGTGGCTGTCATGGTCCTTCTTCTGGCGCTACTGAATATGAAAGATTCCTATCTCATAGCAAGAGGGAAGAAAATGGAGCTCCATCTCGAGACAAAAAGCATCCTGAAAATACACGAGACCATTAAAAAGCTGACTTCTTTCCGGCTGGCCACGCCCTTTTCATTTCTTATCGGGGCCATCGTCTCCCTCATAGAGTTCCCTTGCACAGGCCAGATCTATATCCCCATCATCCTTTTAATCAAAGAGCATGCTCTCAAAGGGTATCTTTATCTTTTTCTCTACAATATTTTCTTTATCCTGCCGCTCATAGGACTCTTTATCATCATTTTCCTCGGCATGGACATCAAGGCTTTCAGACAGTTTTACAGCCGACATCTTCTGGAGGTAAAAATTTTCTTCTCCGTTTTTTTTCTTTTTCTCTTTTTCCTGTATATCTTCAGCCTTTAGTCTCTTATTTCTTTCCACATCCGGATACGGATGCCCTGTTTGCCGATGAATGACCTGAGAAATGTGATGCTGCCTGAAACCGGCTCAAGGACTGGTGAGGACTCCGGGATGACCTCGACGATCTCGTCCTCCGTATCATTGAGAATCAAAACAGCCCTGCCGCTTGCCACTTCAACATCGCGCGACTCCGACTGAAATGTTGCCGTATTATTATCTTTTTCTTCCTTCAATGTCAGAGAAAAGGTCGTGCTGCTGTCAGAAGTGATGATCTGGTCGTCTTTATCCACTATTTTTACCCTGACTTCCAGGTCTCCGATTTCCCCTTCGTTATCCTCGATGACGATCCATCCTGTCTTGAACCCGATCGTATCGCTCTGGCCGGTAATGTCGTCATAGTCTGCATCAACGACCGTAACAGCGCCTGTTTCGTCCTGCGTCCCCATAACGCCTTCAAATCTTTTCACTCCGGCGTCATTTCCGGTAAACGTATAGGCTCCCGACGCTCCATCTTCCCCAAAAAGGAATCCTTCAGGGACCTGGAACATGATCTGGCCTCTGTAATTCTCTGTTTTTTCGTTCGTATAAGAAAACGCCTGGACGGTCATGCTGAATGTCTCGTTGGTGTAAAAAAAGTTTCTATTATCAGGGATAGCACTGAGAGAAATCTTAAAGCCGGCCGGAGTAAAAAATATCCGGCTGCTTTCGCCCGTGATGACTTCTCCTGTTATGTAGGAAATATCTGTTACAGTAAATTTAACTGTTCCTGCTTCTGAAAACGTCATGTTTCTCACGGTTGCCGCGCCACCCACGAACCGGGAGACAGCGGCAGGGTTCATTTCGCCTTTCCCGCCGGCCGGGCTTATGACCTGAGCGTCGATATCCGCTGAACCGGAATAATTGGGAGTATTTTCACCTCGAGAATTTTTCGCCGTGACAGTCATGGAGAAATCCCTTCCGGCCACCTCTCTCTTAGCTGAAACAGCCACATCAAAATGGCTTGGCCTTAACTTGATATCTTCGCTCAGACCGTTGAGGGTTCCCACTTTTTCTTCAGCATATATCTTTATTGTTCCTGCATCATCATAGCGCACGTTGACCCGCGCAACGCCGTCTACAAAAATAAAATTATTATAAACAATATCTTTTGTCCCTGAAGAAGGAGTCCCGTACTGAACAAAAAGACCCACCGTCCCCTGATAGTCCTCGTTGACCGTATCATCTTCTCTTAACGCCCGTATCGTCACGGGAAACGCCGTTCCGGCAACCTGAAAGAATCTGTCAGGGGTCACTTCGAATCTTTCTGTGGGCGACAAAGGAACAGCGCTCGCTGTAACAGGCTCTGAATAGTTCTCTGCTCCGTCAAAAGCCCAGATTGTATAATAATACGTAGTATTATTCTGAAGATTAACATGATCATAGCTCTGCGTCTCATCCGGACCGCCGTAGAATGTTCCCAAAAGAAATCCTTCGCTCGGCGTTGCCGGAAAGCCTGAAGTGGACCAGCGTATTTCCGTCCTGTCGAAATCTGCATCAGGAGGATTCTGCCATGACAAAGTGACTGTGCTCACGCCGCCGGTCGCCGTAAAATTAACGACTTTTTCAGGCGGTATGGTATCAAGGACTATCGTTTCATGCTTTGACTCCTCGTCGCCCGCATCATTTTTCACCTTCGCGTACAGCGTCTTTGTGCCGTCTCCTGCGGAGAGCAGCCATGATGACTCAATAACTCCTCCGACAGGGGATATGGCAAACCAGCTTGCGCCGGCAAAGCCGGGATCCTCTGACAAGATAGCCCAGGTGGCATCTGGATCAAGCTTTGAAAAAGTGATTTTGATGGTCTTTCCGTTCGTCTGAGAATCATTCGTGATGACCGTTGAACCTGTGTCCCTGTCCTGAAGAGTCAGACCAAAAACTGAAATAAGCTCCATCTCCCGCAAACCTGTATAAGAATCCCCGTAATTATCCAGGACCTTCATCATAAAATACTTGCCTTCAGACTCATTGAGCTCATATTCCTGAAGGCTTGTGTCTTTTAAAGCCGCATAAACACCAAAATCGGCGTAAGTCGTGTCTCCATAGACCTCGATCTCGCTCAGCCCTGTATAGGAATCGCCGTAATTCTCAAGGATCCTGAACAGGATGTATTTTGCAGAAACAGGATCAAAGGAAAATTCCTGCAGGGCACCGGACTTCTGTGCTTCGAATATGCCAAAATCGCTTAACGTCGCATCACCATAAGCTTCCAGCTCCACAAGCCCTGTATAGGAATCGCCGTAATTCTCAAGGATCCTGAACTGCAGATACCTGGCACCCACATCTGCAAAACTGAACGTTTGCCTGCCGGAGATCTTCTCAGCAGAAAAAACGCCGAATTCGCCTGTTGTCTTGCTTCCAAGAAGCCTGAATTCAACGGCTCCGGTATAAGAATCCCCGTAATTATTAATGACTTTGACCATGAAATATCTTGCCGCCGTATCGCTGAACGTGAACTCCTGCAGGCTGCTGTTCTTCAGGGCCGTAAAGCTTCCAAAATCCGCCAGGGTCTTTGTGCCATAAGCCTCTATTTCAACAAGACCGGTATAGGAATCCGTATAGTTCTCGATCACCCGGAACTGCAGATACTTTGCCGATACATCATCAAAGTCAAAGCTCTGAACGCTTGAATCTTTTTCTGCGCGGAAGCATCCGTAATCAGCATATGTCTTCCCTCCAAAAAGCTGTATCTCACATAGTCCGGTATAGGAGTCTGTATAATTCTCCGCGACCTTGACCATGAAATACTTCTGGTTGACAACGTTATCAAAAGCATATTCCACAGAAGAGCCGCTTTTCTCGCCGGTAATGGCCCCAAAAACATCGAAGGTCTCGTCTGCGCTGATAAGCTTCATCTCGGTCAGGCCGACATAAGAAGCATCGCCGTAATTATCCAGGATCTTCATCATGAAATATGTCCCTGTATAATCCCCGTCAAAAGCATATTCGACTTCATCTGTATTCTGCTCTCCTGTGAAAGAAACGCCTGCATCCGGGTTGATCTGAACCCAGCCCGCATGATCATATTGGTCTTTGGCATCCGGATCATCCGTGTAATAAAGTTCAAAATTCTTTACAGCCCTGGCGTTGTTTCCGTAATTGACAAGGACAAATCTATTGAATGTCTTGGGGGCTTCCCCATCAAAATAAAAAATAAAATATCCGTCGGTCGTCCCGTTTTGACTGAGCCAGTAATTGCCGTAGCCGCCGTCATTGACGCGGCTGGCCGAATAGGAGCCGTGCTGATTCTTGCTCTTATGGAGAACGCCTCCAAAGGCCTTATTGATAATATTCGCTTTTGTTGCGTCACCTGTCCCTGTTACGCTTTGCCATGAACCATGGTCAGGGTCAGCCCTTGCGTCGTCATCATCAGAATAAAAAAGCCTCAGGACCCTGACAGCCCGGTTGTTGTTGCCGTAATTGGTGAGCAGCATCCTGTCAAAAGATAAAGATTCATTGTCAGGGAAAGAGAAAATAAAATAGTTATCATAATTGTTTTGCTGGGACAGCCAGTAATTGCCGTAGCCGCCGTCATTGACGCGGCTGGCAGGATAAGAGCCATGCTGAGAGCCGTAATCTTCCAATGTCCCTCCTATTCGAGAGCTGATAATATTGGCTTCATCTGTTTCTGTGGAGCCTGAAGCAAGCGCCCATGACGCATGGTCAGCATTATTCTTCGCTGCCGCATTGCTGGATGTCAGTATCTGGAAGTATTTGACAGACCTGTTGTTATTTCCGTAATTGACAAGCTTGAGGTTATTCACCGTTTCCTGCTGTTCGTCAGGAAATGAAAAAATAAAGTGGTTGCTGTAATTATTCTGTTCTGACAGCCAGTAATTGCCGTAGCCGCCGTCATTGACGCGCGTGGCCGGGTA
>JAFGJP010000233.1 GCA_016929035.1 Candidatus Auribacterota bacterium
CCCCGGGTCAGAACCTTCTCCGACAATAACCTTTACGTCGAGCTTCTCATTGGCTTTTGCAGCGACTTCTTTGTTTGACTCAATGAGGTAGACTTCGTGTTTCTCTCCGGAAAGGTGTCTGGCAAGGTTGGCGCCTATCGTGCCAGCTCCGATAATAGCAATTTTCATAGTGAAAAATCCTATCAGAAAAAGCAGGAGGAAACAACAGAATTATGCGGACTATTTCATTTTGACAAAGTCCTTCACGCGTGCTAGATTGGGTATGCTTTTCTTGAAAGAAAGGAGTTTTCTATGCCGCTTAAATCTCTTGTTATTCTGGCTGAAGGCTTCGAGGAAATCGAAGCGATAACCCCTGTTGATATCCTCAGGCGGGCAGGGATCAGGGTCACTACAGCAGGCCTTGAAGGCCTCAGCGTCAAAGGATCGCGAGGGGTGACCATTGTCGCTGACAAAGTCCTCGGAGAAGACGATCAGGACTTTGACGCTGTCATTCTTCCGGGCGGAACAAACGGCGCTGAAAACCTTGCTTCATCGCAGACCGTCAACCAGCTGCTCAAGACCATGAACAATAATGGAAAAATAGTGGCGGCCATCTGCGCATCTCCGGCTTTAGTGCTGGCCCCTGCCGGCATTCTGGACAACAAGTACGCCACCTGCTATCCGGGAATGGAAGAAAATTTCAGCAATTATACGACATTTAAAGAAGACAGGGTTGTTGTCGATGGAAATATCATTACAAGCCGAGGGCCGGGAACTGCCCTTGAATTTGCTCTTGCGATCGTAGAAAAGATGGCAGGAAAAGACGCCGGCAAAAAGATCCGGACAGCAACCCTGGCAAGCTGGTGAACCGGATACTGGATCCTGCATTCTCAATGATGGACAAGAAAAAAGTGAAACCCCGCGGGCTTACCCGCTTCGACACGCGTCCGCCTATGGCGCATTACGGCGAGATACCCTTCCCGCTTTCCACCAAATAGCGAGACCTCGCCAGCAGTTCTGGCGGGAATCCCGCGCAGGGACGTTGTCCTCACGGCGTGGACGTGAACCACCCGTTGGTGGGTAACGTCCCACCTCACGGGGAAGCCGCGTTGCGGTAATGCCGCTCACGCGGGACTCACGTCCACGGATTAAAGCCCGGAGTTTCTTTTAAAAAATAATGAAATATCTTAGCGGCTGTTATAAAATACATTTAACACGCAAAGGAGGATAATTTGTTTTTCCTGGACAGCTCTGGAAGAGAGAAAAGGCAATATATCAGGATTCCCTACCGCGAGACGGTCAATTTCTATTCACTTAACGAACCTGAAGCCGAAAGAAAGACCCATGAGGCCAAAGCACAGAACATTTCGCTCGGAGGCATGCTTTTCCTGACAGGCTACAAGTTCAGTCCTTACGAAGAAATACACCTGGAATTCAAGCTTCAATACCCTGGCAATATCGTAAAAATGAACCTGTGGGCCCAGGTCGTATGGATGGAAGTCACCCAGTCGAATGACCTGTACAGCGTAGGGGTGAAATTTCAGAACCTCTCGCAGCAGCAGAAAGACGAACTGGCTGCTTTTGTTCAGTCCTCCCTCAAAAAATAGGCATCGAAAAAAGACTACTTTTTTTCTTGAAAACGCTGTTGATAAGCCTTTCGACTTTTTCTTCTTCTCTTATCTCTTCTTTGACTTTTTCAAGAGCTTCGTCAAAAGAATCTTTAATTTCCTTGTGGATCGCCGCGATGTCGTCCCATTTGAGCCCGGGAACCTGCAGCCTCTCAACTACGTATTCGAGAAAGCCGATAAGCTTGCCCCTGGCCTTGATCTGCTCTCTGTAAAGGCTATTGACAGCCTGTTCTAACTGCTTAAGCCGCTCCTCTAAATAATTACATCTATCTGTCATACTATTCATTGTAAATTGCCTTTATTATAATATTACCTTAACTGGCGCCGCTTTCGTCAAGAAAGCCGCAAAAAAGAATCCATAACACTTTATCCGAAGAAGACTATCATCAGGGTGAGCATTAAGGCATGAAATCAAACACAAGATCGGCAGGTCTTCCTTCTTTCTTTAGAGCTCTTTAAAAAACCTGGACCAAGATCCTACATGAACTCTTTAAAAAGGTCCCGGATATAGAGAAGCTGTTCAATGTTCGGGTCCGGAAGAGGCTCATAGTTTTCCTGAAAGTGCTTGACGAACTCTTTTTCGATCTCCCTGGGATCTTTGCCGAGACATTCTAAAAAAAGCTCGAGCTCCTCCTTGTCTGTCCGGACAGTCACACTGGCTGATCGTCCCATATATTCCACAAACTCATCCGGGTACTTTTCCATTAGAAAGACCACAAAAGCCCAGCTTTGAGCATAGGCTCTGATCACTGATTCTTCATACATGCCCGGAAAGCTCCCCATCTTATATTGATTCAAAACCTCCAGGGGATAAACTTCATCTTTTTCAATCATCTCCTGAAAAATGAAAAGCCATCTGTCATTTTGCTTTCCTATGGGAAATGTCTCGCAGTAAGTGGCAAGCCCCTCGACGATCCATGAATTCGACGCCTTCAGGTCAAGGTCATTAATTTCACTCTTATAAACGATCAGGTCCTCCAGCCATTGCCTTTTGGTTTCCATGTCCTTTGATTCAAGGATCTCTTTCTTCTTTTCGTTAAGCCTGCCGCTCTTTTCAGAGCGTGACACTTCAATGTTCTGAAGTCCCCAGTTGCTGAAAAGCTCGTGAGTGAACTCGTGCCTGAGCGTTGAAAGGGTCACCTGGCGACATTCGCTGATAATGCGGTTATAAATCAGCCAGAATTTATCTTTGATGTTGTCCGCATGGCCGTCAACCATAATATTGACATGGCCGTCCTGGCCGTAATATCCCTTGATCATTTCAGCCTGGGCATCGACAGCCCGTGTTGTCTGTCCGATGATCATTTCATAAATGTCTTTGGAAAACTGATCGCCAAGCACATTAAAAAGGTAGGTCACGCGGCTGTCCGTATTAAAATAGCCGAGAACAGCCCAGCCCGGAACACCTTCATCTATGGCGTGCTCTACAAAATCTCCATAATTGTCAAAAATGACGATGTAGTTCTGGAAAAAGGGCTGTCTTGTTTTAAAAATCCTGAAGAACTCCAGATAAATCTCTGTTGTGACAATCCGGATATTTTTTTTGTATTCCTTTACCCAGGTAATATAAGCATCTGTCACGATGGTTACATTTCCTTCAGAATAAAAATCCATATCCGGGAACTTTCTTCTGAGCATCTTGTCTATCTCCCGGCTTTCGTCATTTCCAACAGGCTTAAAGAGAAGATGCTCAATGTCATTCCTGTCAATTTCCATCCGGATGTCATTTCCTGTTGCGGAATCGCTCAAGACGACCTTATCGGGCTTGACCTCAACGATCTCATAATCAATAACTGAACCGTTTTTCAGCTTGACGACGCAGTCATGACCGTATATCCAGCCAAAGGCTCCATCGCTTTTCTCTATTCTCTCGACCTGGCTTTTATCAAGAACGAATTCCTGATTCTTCCAGGCTATCGTATATTCTGTCTCTGTTTCTTTAACCAGCATGCCTTCCATTGTCCCGCCATATGACAGATAGACTGTCACCGGAACAGGCTTGCTCTGACCTTTAACAACAGCTTCACTTTTTTCCTTAAAAAGAGAGAGAAGATCTTCGACATGGAAAGACATTTTTTTATATCCGAAAAAAACGGCAAGAACAGCTATTACGGCCATAACAATAAGAAAAACAAGCACTCTGACGAATATTTTCATGCTTCTCATGTCCTTAATTCATAATGATTAACAATCTTTGCAGGACTGAAAAAAATTATAGCATATTTATCCTGGATATTCTACGGGTTAGGCGTCATTAGCCTGCGGGGATTTTTTCGCGGCTGATAATTTTTTATAATATTCATAAGTCAAACAAGCAAGCGATGCTGGTCCTGGCGTGACATGTTCACCACAGGGACATCTGTCTTGCCCCACGTGCGGCGTTGCCTACGCGGCTCACGCCGGCAAGGCAAGCCTGCGTGGTTCGACTTCGCTCACCATAAATAACATCCTGAGCCAGTCGAAGGGTTCCTTGTAATAACGACGTCCTACGTTTTATCCTGAGTATAATCGAAGGGCTCCACATTTTACTTTTTTATATCTAGCGCACCTCTTTCTCAAAAGAGTGGACCGAGCATGTGACCGGTTGACCGACAGGATTGATGCTGTATTCCCCGCCTGAAGGGCAGGAAATCTCTTTCCCTTTTTCGCCGAGGTAGGTCTCAAGAACTTTGAGCGTTATATGCGAACCAAGGCCCGCTCCGTATTCAGCGCCAAACTTACGCTTGGCTTCTTCGAGCCTTTGTATGTTTTCATAACAGGTTTTTCTTTTGGCCTCTTTATCAAGTTTGATAAAAATAATACTGCCTGCTGAAACAAGAAGTAGAAAAACTGCTGTATATATAAATTTTTGCATGATTGAATCCCCCATTCTCATATGTCAGTATGCACCCCATAGAGTGAACAACAATTATGAGTTAACAGTAACATTTTCAGCTCAAATAGATTGCCCTAAATTAAAAGTTAAAAATGAGGGTGTGCTCTGCACAAGATATTGAAAAAATCTTAAAACTGTATTTTGAAAAAAGGATACTGAGTTGCAGTCGATTATAACACGCAGGTCGTTATGCAATAAATCCGTGTTTATCTGAGTCTTCTTTCTCCAAATGATACAGTGAAACGTTCCTTACATTTAACTTTTAACTCTTGCTATATTATTTCAGACGGTTATTCTAGCATAAAAATTTCTAAAAAGATTAAAAATCTGAAAAGAA
>JAFGJP010000234.1 GCA_016929035.1 Candidatus Auribacterota bacterium
GATTTTAAAAAAGTATAAATTTAATTAATTTGTTGACAATATAGAGTAAAAAGTAAAATAATTAAACTATAGAATAAAATTAACAGCTAAAGAACCACGTAAAAAGAACGTTGGAGGTGGCTTCAATTAATCGAAAAAGGAGGTGAATGAGCTAAAAATTTCGATGAAGCCACAGGCTGACGATAATAAATAAAGGTTAAGAAGTGTTAACATTTTCCAAAAAATTGGAGTTGATAATGAAGTCGTTAATCTCTTTGGTATTAACGACCGCTATTTGCCTCTCTTTTGCAGGTATTCTCTGTGCTGAAGATGCACAAGGCAGGATTTTGAGCAGTGAAGAGCTGTCTCTTTCTGCAAAAAAGAGCACAAGTATAGAAGAAAAGATCTACTGGAAGAGAAGCATTGAGAACCTTCTTTCATCGAAAGTCCCTTTTGCTTTTGATGATAAGGGCGCAGCCGAATTGACAAGGGTGATGAAGTACTATGAGGTTTATGACAAGCGTTCAGAGTTTGTTGTCCCCTTCCGGATGAATATTGATGTGAAAGAGCTGAGTCCCCGGCCGCTGAAAGTCGACAAGAAAGAGCAGTGGGCCACGATGAAAGCAAAATGGGGAACTGAATTTTTTTCCGCATCAAGCTATATTTCAGCCGGGACGAATGCGGAGAAGTCGTCGGATGATGTTCCTCTTGTCGTAGGCGTCGAAGGTGAAAGCAGTATTTTTGACCTCGGGCTCCTGGGGAAAGTCAATTATGTCAGCAATCTGAACAACCTTTCTCCAGACTCTCGTGTTGATTTTCATGTGAAAAGTGAGTACAGCTTCGGCGACAGTTGGAATTCGAACCTTGAGCTGAGCTGGAATGTTTTCGGCGAGTCACAGAGCCTTATTGCACCGTCAGCCAGTCTTGCGGCAGAGGACGAAGGAGATTACAAAGTCTATGCAGCTGACATCGAGAACCTTTCTGTCGCGAACGCAAAAGTCAAATGCTACCCTTTCAGAAATCTGAAGCTTTCTTTGAATTATTACTATTATGCTCAGAATAAAGCCAGAATGAGCCACACCAGTCCGTCTCGCTATCTTGGGAATGATACTTTCTGGGCGAACTACACGACAAACGGCAGTGAGAAGGAGCTGGGAAGTGAAATCAACTTTTCAGCGGATTTTTTCACGGATTCTGGAATCTACAGCACCCTGCTGGCCGGGTGGTACACTCCCGGTGATGCTTATGCGGAATCTCCCAGTGATGAAAATGTTTTTGAGATCAGGGGAGAGATCGTCGTAAGCTTTTAGCAGAGGCAAAGAGGGTTAAAGCCTGAAAACTGGCGCTTCATGAGAAGCGCCAGTTTTTTTTATGTCTGCATCAGGTTCTTTTCCCCGGTTTTTGAAAGAAATAAAAATTATTTAAGAATAGTTGACAATTCAACCATTATATATTATAATAGTTATAAAATACAACTAAAAGGAGGAGAAATCATGGCTTTTGAACAGAAGGATAACATTTTACTGACATTCAGAAGCAAGGCGCATGAAGCTCTAATAAGTGTCTGGTGGACAGGCATTTTATTAAAAAAAGAATCCAAAAAATTTTTCAGGCCATACATTGCTTCAGAGGCACAGTTCAATGTGCTGATGATTTTGAAATACGCAGATAAGAACTTTACGCAGAATGACTTAAGCGAAAGACTCCTTGTGGATAAATCCAATGTCACAGGGCTCATCGACAACATGGAAAAAACACATTTTATTCAGAGAAACAGGGTCAAAGGCGACAGGAGAAGCTACCATATCTCGCTGACAAAAAAGGGAAAAAACCTCATCGACAAGCTGGATAAGATCTATCAGAAAAAAGTGGGCGAGATCATGGCATCTCTTGATGAGAGAGACTGCGATGATATCATCCGTCTCACAAAAAAATTAAGAGAGGGGCTTTTTTTGTCAAAAGAACAATAAGGAGGATATCATGAAAATACTGCTTGTACTGCCAGCGTCCGGGAAATGGAAAGGTATTGCCAGACACTCAGCTTTTAATGGAAAAGTCTTTCGCTTTTCCATGCTTTCTCTTCTTACGCTTGCCTCGCTGACACCGGATGAAGATGAGATCACTCTTGTCGATGAGCAGATCGATGATATCCCTTTTGAAGGATCGTTCGATCTTGTCGGGATAACCGTGATGACGGCCGCAGCTCCGAGGTCTTATGAAATAGCAGCAGAATTCAGAGAAAAAGGAGTTCCTGTAATTCTCGGAGGATTTCATCCGACTTTGAATCCGGAAGAAGCGCTGATGCATGCGGACTCGATTGTGTCAGGTTGCGCTTATGATGCCTGGGAAAAGCTTTTGACTGATGTTAAGAGAAATTCTCTGGAAAAAATATATTACGGAAATCCTTTAGCGCATATCCCATCTGCTCTTCCAAGGCATATCGTGCAGAAGGGGAAATACGTCACGGTGAATGCGACTTTTGCAACTCTCGGCTGCAGAAATACCTGCCAGTTCTGCTCGGTCAACAAATTTTACAAACAGAAACGTTACCAGAGGAATATTCAGGAAATCATCGATGAACTGAAAACTTTCAAAGAGCGCTTCTTTATTTTTGTTGATGACAATCTGACCCAGGATAGAGAGTATGCCTTGGATCTTCTCAGACAGCTTGTTTCGCTAAA
>JAFGJP010000235.1 GCA_016929035.1 Candidatus Auribacterota bacterium
GAAATTATTAAGGGAATTAAATTTGTTAATGGAATTGCTATGAATAATGCCGCTTAATTTTTCATACACAACATTTGACAATAACTCGCAAAGAGTTACTTATGCTTTTTCGCCGAAGGCGAATATTTGTGTTTATTCGTGTGCATTCGTGGTTAAGTTTTAATAATATTTAACGAAGCGTTCCCTGTCTTTCACCGTTCCCAGAATATCCTCACATGCTCCAGCGGGACCTTTAAAAATGTCTTTCGCCAGATACGGTCGCAGTGAAAGCAGGCGTGGCCTTCTAAATTTCTTTTTGCATGCCTTTTTCTGAGATCAAGCATGGCTTCTCCATTCCATATCTTCTCAAAATCATTTTGATAAATGTTTCCAAGAGCAAGGCGTCCGAAAAAATCCTGCGGGCATGGCGTGACTGTTCCATCTGAAAGGATCACCAGCGCGTACCACGGGAAGGTGCACTGATTGGGTATTTTGGTATTCTTTTTTATGGATAGAGGCAGATTCCCTCCCCAGTTGTGCGGTTTTCGAAAAGAGATCTTATTGATAGAGGAGATATCATAATTTTCACGAAGATATTTTCGCGCTTTCATATCAGGCTCTTTCCCGAGGCTCAGTATTTCCAGCTTGATATAAGGTTTTTTGAGATGTTCTCTTTTTCTTAATTCAAGAAAAAGAGAGACATTTTTCACGGCCTTTTCAAAAGCTTTCTTTTCAGAAGAAAAATCCTCCTTGAGCGGATGAGAGAGAGAAAAAGCGATAAGGTCAGGAGATGAGCGGAGGAGAGAAAGGATCTTTTCAACTCCTAGATCAAGAGCGCCGTTTGTATAGAGGCGGACAAATTTTCCTTCTTTTTTAACCAGATCGATGAACCAGACAATATCCTTGTGAAGAAGCGGCTCTCCCCTGTGAAACAGGTTGACCTCACGGGTTGCCTTTGGAATTTTCTTCAGAATGAAAGAAAACTCCTCTTTTGTCATAAAGTGAAGGTTTTCCCTGTGAATGAGTCTATTCAGACATTCATTACATTCCCTGTTGCAGACACTTGTAATCTCCACCCAGATCTTCAGCGGCGGCCAGGAGAGCGTTTCGTGACTTAAGAGAAAACCAGATGCCATTTTAAGAAGTTGTTTCATAAGGAAAATATTCTTATCCTTGCTAATAAAGGATAAAAAATTTATTATTTAACAATATACTATTAACATTATCGCATTAACAGTCTTATGACAATAAATAACCCTTTTCTTGACAAGGAAAACGAAGACCTCATCAAGTTTTTCCAGGAAGAGGTCTTTCAGAGAAAGGATCTGGATATCCATATTCTTTCAGGAGACGCTTCTACGAGGAGGTATTTCAGAGTCACTTCTGATGATACGAGCTTTCAATCGGTTATCATCATGGTCTCCGGCAAGGAGAACCTCCAGGATATCCACTCTCACATCGAGTGTTATAACTTTTTTAAGCAGATCGGATTTTGCATACCCGAGCTTTATGAGGCTGTTCCTGAAAGAGGATACCTGATAGAAGAAGACGTGGGCGATACCAGCCTTGAAGTGTATATGAATTCCGGCGGGAACAGCACAGATTTTTATCAATACTACCAGAAAGGAATAGCCCAGATCGTTCTTCTGCAGAACTCGTTCGAGTTTCCTGAAATCGTGCACTCTTTCAGCCACTCTCTACCGCTCCGTCACCGCTTTACGGAAAAGAAGTTCACGGATGAGCTCAAGATGTTTTATGACTACTTCTTTGTGCGCTATCTCAACATGGACATCCCGGAACGAGAAGATATAGAGAACATATTTTATCACATCTCTGAAGAGCTTCTTGAGCAGGGCCTTCTTCCCACGCACAGGGATTTTCATTCACGCAATCTTTTCATCAAGTCCGGAGAGCTTTATGTTCTTGATTTTCAGGACGCGCGGCTAGGCCCTCCGCACTATGACCTCGTCTCTTTTATCTATGACCCTTATGTCCGCATCTCTGAATCTACGCGAAAAAGGCTCATTGGCGAATACAAGAAAAAAGTTTATCTCAGCTCTTACACATCCTTTAATAAGACCTTTGACAGGATGATGCAGCTCTGCGCCATTCAGCGCCTGCTGAAGGCCATAGGAACTTACGCTTTCATGTATCTTGACCGGCACAACTCTTTTTACCTGCAGTTCATTGTCAACGCCATAAGGGACCTTGAAAGGCTCATGCAAGGGAAAAAAGAATTCGAGGTCATTCTTTCCTATTTGAAAGAGGCGGCAGAAAAAGAGTGGGGACGATGAGAAGCAAATTAAAAATTAAAAGTAAAAAATTTAAAATGAAGGAGTGCTGACGCATATTTATTATTAAATAGTCATAATTATTCAAAAAAAGTCACGTTGCTTTACGTTTTTTTGTCTTTCACCGAAGATAAAGTCTCAGAAATTGTCATTGTTATAATTTGTGCTTCAGCACAACTTTATTTTAAGTATTTTAAACATCAGTGCACTTTAGGCACTTTAACTATGAAAGCTTTGATTCTATCTGCCGGTTTTGGCACGCGCCTTCGCCCGGTCACTCATCATATACCCAAGCCCCTGCTTCCTGTAGGAAATATAACGCTTCTTGATTTTCATATCCGCCGCCTCGCTGATGCCGGGATAAAGGAAATCGTCATCAACACGCATCATCTTCATCGGAAAGTCAAAAGATATCTCGCGCGGTCAAAGCATAAGGGCGTGCGCCTTCATGTTCTTTTTGAAAAGCGCATCCTAGGCACCGGAGGAGCGATCAAGAACGCTGAAAAGATTTTAAGAGGCTCTCCTTTTGTCGTTGTCAATTCGGATGTTGTCTATGATTTTGATCTGGGAAAGATCATCAAAGCTCACGCCAGGTCAAGCGGCATTGCGACTATGGTCCTCAGGGAGACAGGCGTTAAAGCACTCCAGAGGGTAAAAATCGAAAAAGGATACGTTGTTTCCATCGGACGCTCTTTTCCCAGTGAAAAAGGGAGAAGAAAGCTTTTTACAGGCATCCATGTCATCAACCCGGATATTTTTCGCTACATGCCGAAAGCCGCTTTCTTCTGCATCAACTCGGATGTTTATCGAGATGTCCTGCATACAAAGGACAGGATAAAAGCGTATCTGGCGAGCGGCTACTGGCAGGATATGGGACTTCCGGAAAATTATTTTGCCGTCTGGAAAGATTTTCTGAAAAAGAAAGCACCAAAGCTGTTTTATAAGAAAATGAAAGGGAAAATTTATCGCTCTTCTTATGTTGAAAAAGGCGCTGCCGTGTCCAGGGAGGCTGTCTTGGGCCCGAATGCCGTTCTCCTCTCCGGAGTCCGTGTCGCCCGGGAAGCTGCTGTGAGAAATTCCATTCTTCTTCCGGGGACGCATGTCAGGAAGGGAGAGGTTGTTTCCTGTCAGATACGATATAAAAAGAGCGTTCTCAGTTTTTCTCATGAATAAAAAAACGGCCGCAGAATGTGCGGCCGCTTTTTTTATTTTTCAACCGGTCAGTATTATTTGATCTTGATGCTTGTCTTGACCTGATACTTCAGGATAGGCAGAGTAATGACCAGGACGCTGTCCTTGAATTCTGCCGTGATTTTGTCCTTGACGATTCTCTCCGGAACATCCACTTTCCGGACGAATTTCCCGACGTGGCGCTCTGTCAGGATCTTGTCTCCCTTGACCTTGAGATCCACGTCACCCTTTGTCCCGGATATTTCAACGTAGTTCTTTTCCCCTTCAATGTATTCGACGGTTATATCCTTGCTCGAAAGCCCGGGGAGTTCTGCAATAAGGATAAGGCTTTCTGTTGTTTGAACAATATCCACTGAAGGAAATTCCGCTTTTGCAGCTTTTTCTTCTTTTTTAGGCTGCGCTTCAGGCTTTTTTTCAGGAGCCTTTTCCTGTGCAAAAGCAACCGATGACATCAGAAAAAAACCAATAAGTAAGACTGAAAAGACCTTCTTCATACAAGCCCTCCTTTTTTATCGAATTCATTATACACCAAGAGCAAAGGAGTTCAAATAGTTTTTGCACTCAAATAGAAAAATGACTATAATCGTTTTTGACTGAAAAAGGCATTTTCAGAGAGCTGATGGCAGAACATAAGAAAAAAATCCTTGTCATTGATGACTCCCAGTCATCCCGATATCTTTATAAAGCCGTCCTCTCCAATACAGGCGATTTTGTGACTTTTCTCTGTCCCAACCTGGCGGAAGGGCTGAAGATATTCAAGGAGATTAATCCGGACCTCATTGTTCTCGACATGGATCTGCCCGACGGCTCGGGCATGGATTTTCTTAAAGAGATCCGCTCCCAGGGCAGCCAGTCAAAAGTTATTGTCATCAGCGCTATTAAGGCAAGCGACGTGATCATTCAAAGCGCTAAGCTGGGCATAGGGACGTATCTTATTAAACCGGTCGATATCAACCTTTTTGTCAAGAAAGTCAAAGAATTTCTGGAATTGGCGGTCCCCTGATGTTTCAGAAAAAGTCAAAGCCGAAGTTTCGTTTTGTTATTGAAAAGGGTCCGGACTGCGGTGTGGCCTTTACGTTTGAAAAAAAGGCCGTTGTCGGACGCGAGCAGGGGATTGAGGTCTCTCTCACGGACACACAGGTTTCAAGAAAGCATCTCCATGTCGAGTTAAAGGGAGACAGAGTTTATATCAAGGACCTTGAAAGCTCAAACGGGACCATCATAAACGGAAAAAAGATCAGGGAAGCCTTTATTGATTTCGGCCAGCCCGTTACCATCGGCCAGACGGTTTTTTGTGTTCAGAGGGAGCAGGAAGAAGAAGAGATGAAAGATTTCACAACAGAAAGAGTCATCCTTACGGAAGAACAGACGATCAGCGAAAAAGACATGACCCTTATTCCCCATACCCATCCTGCCGACGGGCTTGGTTATGGAAAAACCCAGCTGATAAAGCTTCTTTCTCTCAGCAATAAGATTTACGCGACGCTGGATATCCAGGAGATCATGAACGCTCTTATGGA
>JAFGJP010000034.1 GCA_016929035.1 Candidatus Auribacterota bacterium
AAGAGGAGGAATGTGGATGTCAAGAACATGGATCCTGTAAAAAAGGTCTTCCCGGAAAGAGCCCTCCTGAACAAGTTTCTGAATGTCTTTATTGGTTGCCGTAATGATCTTGATATCTGTTTTCATCGTTGTATTCGAGCCTACTCTTCGAAACTCCTTGAACTGAAGAACCCTGAGAAGCTTCACCTGCATGCTGTGCGGCATCTCGGAGATCTCATCCAGGAAGACCGTGCCCTTATTGGCAATCTCAAAAAGGCCGATCTTTCTCTCCAATGCGCTTGTAAAGGCCCCTTTTTCATGGCCGAAAAGCTCGCTTTCAAACAGGCTTTCCGGAATAGCTGAGCAGTTGATCACAACAAAGGGCTCCTGGCTTCTTTCGCTCAAGCGGTGGATCTCCCTCGCCACAAGCTCCTTACCTGTTCCGGATTCCCCGGAAATAAGGACCGTGCTGACGGTTGCGGCCGCGTTGGGAATGAGCTGGAGGATTTTTTTCATTCTGCTTGATTCCGCAATAAAATCCTCTGGCATGCTCGTTGACTCAAAAGCTTTTTTCCGCCTGATATAGAGGTTGGCTTCATAAGCTTTCTGAATAACGTGGCTGAGCTTTTCCAAGTCGCAGGGCTTGGTGATGTAATCATAGGCTCCGGCTTTTATGGCCTGAACAGCGCTGTCTATCTTGCTCACTCCGGTGAGGACGATAACCTGATGAAAAGGCCGGATTTCTTTAAGCTTCTTCAGAAGGTCCAGCCCCTTCATGTCAGGCAAGACTAGATCAAGAAGAGAAATGTCATACTGGTCTTTTTCCGCAGCCGCAAGAGCTTCCCCGCCGTTTCTGGCCACTTTCGTCAGCATGCCCTTGCTTTCAAAGTGGGCGTTGAGGATCTGAGACGTCGCCTTGTCATCCTCAATGATCAGCATGGATATCTGGCTCATTGATATTCTCCCGGAAGCTTTATGATGACCCGCGTTCCTTTTCCTTCCTGGCTCTCAAGGCTAATTTCGCCGTCGTTATTCCTGACAATAAGCTGGCTGATAAAAAGCCCGATACCTGTTCCTTCTCTTTTGTTTTGAAAACCTTTCGTGGTCTGAAACGGCTGAAAGACTTTTTCCATCTGCTCCTGGCTGATGCCTACGCCCTTGTCAGCGATCTCGATGACAGCCCATGCCCGATTGTCTGCCTTTTCCTCGTAAAGTTTCAGAAAGACCGGGCCATCCTTTCCCTGATATGCTTCCTTGGCATTGATCAGCACATTCAGGACCGCCTGCTGGATCTGGCCGATACTGATTCTGACAGCCGGGGCTTCCTGGTAATCAACATGATATTCTATCAGATGATCCTGGAAATAAGGAACGATTATCTTGGAAATATCGCTGAGCACAGTCTTGAGATCTGCCATCTCTTTGGTATCTTCTGCCTCTTTGGCAAAGTAAAGGAGAGGATCAATTGTATCGATTATGCTTTGAATTGTGGTTTCGGTGGCTTTCAATATTTCGCCCCGCTTTTTTTCATCAGTTTCTTTCATGCATTCGCTGATAGAGTTCCGGATAAGAAAAACCGTGTTTTTCAGGTTGTGTGATATGCCGCTTGATATTTTTCCAATAAGGCTGGTCTTTTCAGATGAAGCGAGGCGCTCAATGAGCTCCTGGTTGATGTATGAAAGCATCTCGTTTTTTTCTTCAAGGTCTTTCCGCATGGCGCCAAGCTTTTCTATCATGGCGTCAAAGCTGCGGGAAAGGTAGCCGATCTCATCATGAGTAGCGATGTTTGTTTTGACCGAAAGGTTGCCCTGGCTTATCTTTCCTATCTTCTCCATGAACGTCACAAGGGAATAGGTGAGCTTGCGACTCTGGTAGAACCCGCCGAAAACAACGATAAGAACCAGCAGGACGAGCGATGAAAAAATAAATATCCTGAGATACCTCAGCATAAAAAATGCTTTATCATAAGGGTAAAGGACTACTGTAATATAAGAAAAATCTGCTTCAGACATTTTATGTTTTTTATAGGCACATAAGTTCTTTTGATTATTAAAGCGGAAAATAATCTGCCCTGATTTGCTTCCTGTTATCTTTTTTAATACATCATCAGGAAACCTGTTGCCTGATTTGAGATATATCTCCGGTGCTGCAAGGATATCCCCTCTTTCACTCAAAAGAAAAAGCTCTGCGTCGCTGCCTAGCTGATGAAGTTCAAGCCAGTTCTGAAGGAAGACAGAAGAGACTGTAACTGAAAGAAAACAAAGGATATCCCCTGCTTCTGAAGAAACAGGAGTAACGAGATCCATGGAAGACTTTTGAGGAAGATCTCTTTCATGAAAAAAGAGAATTTTGAGCTCTTTTGCAGAAGATATTTCTGGATGAATGGTTTTATGAACATCCATCGTGTGCTTTTCGCTGCATCCGAGAAAATCACCTGTCTGGCTCCATAGCGCAAAATCCATATCCTCTGGCATCAAGTCTTTAAGACGATGAATTTCTCTTATCTTTTCCTCAAAGGATGTTGCTTTCGACCGGATAATGGGGTTAGACGCGGCAAGGTAAAGGTTTCTCTCAACTTCAGAAAAGATTCTTTTTGTATTGGTTTGAACGACCTTCAGTTCATCCCAGGCATCTTTTTGTCGTATCATAATAAAGGTCTGTACAACAAAAACATAAAGAAGAATACAGAAAAGGGTCAAAGGGATGACAGCAAAAAAAAGATTCTGAAAAAGGATTCTATACGTCAGCTTTGTTGTTTTCAGCTTCATTCTGGTTTGAGCTTGAAAAGTCTGACTGTTTTGCAGGCCCCGGAAATTTGAAAAAATTTTCTCTCCTGTTATTCCCGGAGAAATTCCTTTTTCAGGTAACGCTTGCCCTTGTCGACCGGATCGACATAATAGTCAGGTGTTTCATAACCCTGCAGCTCTTCGGCATCGCGGGAAATCGCATATTCGGGAGACTCATAGAAATTCTTATCGCCCCCGACAATGCGCGGTGTCAGGAAAAGCACAAGTTCGTTTTTCCTTGTTCGTGATACCTTTTTCCTGAAGGGAAACCCGAGTATGGGAATATCTCCCAGGAAAGGAACTTTCCGTGTATCGTCAATAGCGAGTTCCTCGATAAGCCCTCCCATGACAATGGTCACGCCGTCTTTGACAAGAACGCTTGTCTCCGCTTCCTGCGTCGCGACGATAGGGATGGTATTACCCTGGGATGTGCGGATAGTATCTTCCACCGCGCTCACTTCCGGCTTGATCTTCATCAGGATAAACCCTTCATCATTGATCTTGGGAGTGACTGTCAGAATAACGCCGACATCAATGAACGTCACGTTCTCAGCTGTCGTGGTCGTCGATTGTCCCTGGCTCACGGTATCGGTCACATAGGCCTCGCGCGTCGCCACCTGGATCTTCGCCTGCTCTCCGTCAACGACCATGATGCGGGGAGAGGAAAGGACCTTCGCATCGCCGACCGTCCTCAGGGCGTTGATGACCGCGTCAAAATCATTCTCATTGAGCTTCCCGCTGATGACGATCCTTGCTCCCCCTTCTGAAAAAGAGGTGATGCCGTCGGCAAATGACGTCTCCTCTTCAGAGGGCGTTTCTTCATCTTCATCCGTAGTCTCACTGGCTGTCTTTTGAGCAAGCTCGAATGCGCTCAAAACATCAAAGTCAAGGTTTTCCGCAACACTTTCAAAAACATAGTTCCAGTTAATGCCGTACTGGAACTTGTCGTTCAGCTGGACCTGGACGATCTTCGCTTCGATAAGGACTTCGGGTATTTTTTCATCATAAGCCTGAACGATCTCGTCGATCTTTCTTATATTTGACGGAAGATCCATGACAACAAGAGTATTCGTTCTTTCATCAGAAGAGATTTTTCCCACGTTGGGCGTAAGGAGCTCTTTTATTTTGGCTTCGACTTTTTCATATGAGGCATAGTTCAGCTTATAGACCTTTGTTTCGATGCTCGGTGCGACATCATATTCTTTTATAACCTGTGTTATCTTCTCAATATTGCCATAAATATCGGTCAGAATGATCTTGTTGGTTGCCGCGTCTTTCTGATAGCGCCCCTTGGCGGAAAGAATCCCCTTGATGATCTCTTCCGCCTGTGTTATGGACAGGTATTGAAGGGCGTACACCTCTGTATAAAGAGGCCTGTCAAGGTCTTCGATGGCCTTTTCGATTATGGCGATATTTTCTTTCGCGTCAACGACGATCAGAGAATTTGTTCTCTGGTCCACGTTGATCGTCCCTATCTTGGACATCATGCCCTTGACAGAGCCCAGGGCGTCGTTCGCGTTTGCGTTGTGGAGAGCGATGATCTTCATTTCGCGGTTGTCAAAAAACTCCCGCCCGTAAAGCTGGAGATAATCCCTGTCTGTAATGATCTGATAAACGTCGCCTTTCTTGATATAGGCAAGGCCGGCTATCTCAAAAACATTTTTCAGCGCGTTCCATACGGTCACGTCTTTGAGAAAAAGCGTGATGCGGCCCTTGACGTTCTGTCCGATGATAATATTGAGGTCGCCTTTCTTTGAAAGGATCTTCAAGACTTCGACGATATCGATGTCTTTAAGCTCGAGGGTGATGAGCTTCTGGCTGTCTTCGGATGAATTATTCATGAACGAGGTATTTTCATCCGGCCCTTTTGGCTGATGATATTTCATAGCGTCTTGATTTTTCTCTGCCTGGACAGTTTTCGTATCAGCAGGGTCCGGCACTGGAGAAATAAGATGAGGTTCGGAATTTTCCTGGGAATATCCGGCTAACTGAAACATAATCAATAAGATAGCTGAAAATAAAAACATTTTTAGACGCATGATAGAAATCCTTTATTTAAATGTGTTGACACTCCTATTATACATTGAAATTTATATTTAACAATTCATAATTGGCCAAAGCGGACACTTATTCGATCAGGTTCTCGATCTCTTCCGCGCAATGTTCCATGAAACAGTTTTTCAAAGGGCCGTCGATAGGTCTCTCCATTTTGATGCCTGCCTTTGCCGAGGATATCTTAAGATTTTCCATGATCGAATTCGGCATGGAATCTTTTTTCACATGCACGGCTGATTGATAATACCCTTCTTTGAAGCTTTCGTTGTCATAAGCGGCTTTGGCAAAGGTGATGGGCAAAACCCTATCCCCTCTGGCGATCAATCGACCTGAAGTTCCTACGATGAGGCTGGTATCCTTTTCAAAAAGGATCACAGCGCCGGGCATGATGGTCAATTCGCATCCCATGATCGAAACATTTGATGAGATCAGGTAGGTGTTGCCGCTGTACCACATTTCGTTTTCCGTTATGTTCCTGTTAATTTCTATTATCCTGTTTTCGAGGATATAGGCTCGTCTTTTTGATTCATTTTGAGCGCGCTGAAGAAAATCCTTCATCTCATTTGCCCGATGATTCTCTTCGCTGTCTATTTTCCAATCATTGACCGGCTTTTCTGTTATCCGTATATCTTCATTAATTTTTTTTCTATCAAAAACGATTTCATTGATAATCAGATTATTCTGCTGTCGACTATTTTCGTTCTTTATTTCTTCTGCGTGCGCCTGCGGGACAAGCTGAATTCCTTTTTCTTTATTTAATTCGACATCTGTTATTTCTTTTTTTGATATTTCATTTTTGCAGAGGTCTTCAAAATCATATTTTCTGTCTCTG
>JAFGJP010000236.1 GCA_016929035.1 Candidatus Auribacterota bacterium
AAAAAGACATTTTGTTTTATTGTCATTTTCCTTTATTCTGTGTCATGTTTCGCTGATACGCTGGCTAAGGCGCAGTTACCTTTTGAGGACATGCCTCTTGAGGTCGTAAAAAAAGAGCCTCAAAAGCGTGTAAGGCTTGTCAAGGAGCCTGTTATCATGCCTTTTTATGTTTTCAATAACAGCATCTATCCCCCTATAAAAAGCTTTGCCCCATCCGGGTACATGGGCGATATTCCTGATCTGAAAATCACCGGTTCCTATTCTATCCTGATGCGGGAAGGGTATCCGGCACTCAAAGTGACTTATTCAGGAACAGGACCTTCTGGCTGGGCCGGCATCATGTGGCAGAACCCTCCCAATAACTGGGGCGAATGGGACGGCGGCTATAACCTGACAAGATCAAGCCGTCTGACGTTCTGGGCCAAGGGCGCACAGGGCGGTGAAACCGTGGAATTCAAAATCGGCGGCACGCTTTCCAACTATCCGGATTCAGATAACATCTCCTCAGGACATATGACGCTTCACTGCGACTGGACAGAATATACGATTGATCTTTCCCAGGCACAGCTTCACTACATCAGTGCAGGCTTCGGGTTCGTGCTTAAGCAGGAAGAAAATCCGGAAGGCTGCATCTTCTATCTTGATGATATTAAATTTGAAGAGTAATATGATATAACAATTAACTCTTTCATAAAATATGAAAAAGTCTTTTTTCATTCTATACATTTTCCTCGCCTTGAACATTCCGGCATGTCAGGTTCCTCAAAAGAGATCTGTCCGGGGCGCAGAAGACTATCCTTATGATAAAATCTCTTTCAACACCCGTCAGGCGAGACGTGATATCGATAAATTCCTTTACGATCGTACAGCTTCAAACGGCCTTGTCGCCAGTTTTATGAATACGGCCACATGCGCTTTTTCCATGGAGACAGGGCGGTTTCACGACTGTGTTTACGGGAAAATGGGATACCTTGACGAGCAGGCATTCATCTATGATCTTGCTCTGGCTGTTATCGGCTTCCTGTTGAACGGGCATAAAAAGAATGCGGAAATAATCATGGATGCCCTTGAAGACGAATTTTATCTCTCAAAAAACGCTTCTTACGGCCTGTATAATTCGTATCTGATCACGAGCGGAATTCCTATTGAAGACCTGCATCTGGGCATAGACGGCAACCGCGTCCATGCCGGGCCTACTCTGTGGGTGGCTATCGCTGCTCTTAATCATATGAAGCTCGTTAGAAACACCCGTTACCTTCCGTTTGCTTTAGATATTGTCAGCTGGTGCCGAAACGAGCTGACGTATTACCGCTTTCCTGACGGGGAGAGAGGAGCTGTTTCCATGGGTCTTGGATGGGGGCCCGAGTGGTCAAAGATCTTTTCTACAGAGCACAACGTGGATTATTTCATTGTTCTTCAAATGCTTCGAGATATTTACGATTCATCAGGAGAAGATGTCCACAAGGTATTTCTGAATAAAAACATCACGAAAGATTTTCTGGAAGATGAAATGGAGCATATCGGGCGCTGGCTGAGTGAAGTCGTTTTCAATAAGGAAAAATACTGCTTCATGGCCGGAGTCAACCAGTACGGCATTGATGACCTTCGCATTCTTGACGGCACCAGCTGGGGGCTTGGGGGCATCGGCCCGGAAAACCTAGAAAAATGGGGGATCGACCTCGAAAAGCTCATCACGTATACAGAACAGCGCTTCATGGCCTCCTATACTCTTCCCAGCGGCATGATCATCTACGGTTTTGATTTTACCGATACAGATGGCTATGAGGGATCACGATACCCTCTTGTCTGGTTTGAGGGTACCGGGCAGCTCATCATCGCTTATAAAGAACTGGCCAAATATTACGCCCGCAAAGGAGACTTTGAAAAAGAAAAAATGTACACGCATAAAGCTTTCCGTTACTTGGAATACATGTATGCCTTTACAGAATTCTATGACCTTGGAGGCGGTCTTCCTTATATGTCGATCCGGCCAGGCAAAAAGCAGATCGTCAAAACGCTGAAGTGGGAATGGGAGATCCCGCGGGGAAAAGACGAAACAACCTGGGTCTGCGCTTTGTCCTCGACCATGTGGTACCTTTACTGCCTTCATGATTTCTACAACCCCATGAAATGGAGCATGGATTAGAAAAAGCAGACCCCAGACCCCAGACTCTAGACAAAAGAAAAAAGCGGAAAACAATAAAAAAAATGCTAACCGCGAAGGGTGCGCCACGTGACGTTATCACGAACGTGGTCACGTCAAAGGCACGCGAAAAAAAACCGTAAGACCTTTTTACATTCAATCAGAATAAGTCGCAGGACGTAAGACGACGTCATTGCGAGGAGTCATGGATCCCACGTGGTTCATGACGACGAAGCAACCTCTGCAGAATGAAAAAATAAATCGTTAAAAATATTCTTTCCCGCCTTTTATTAAAAGAGAATAAACTTCAGTAAAAATCCATCGTTTAAACTTTGGTCATTGGAATTTTGAATTCGTCCTTCGACTCATTTTATTCGCTCAGGATGGTGAATGAAGTTGAACCATTTGGGTTTTTGAATTTTTCTCTCTTCTGTTTGTCTTGGGTCTATTGTTTATTTTCTTCTGTCTTCTTTCTTTTCTAACGGACCAAACAGACTTAACGGACTAACGGTTTTTTCACGCCCTTTTCTTCTGCTTGTATCCGCAGGACTCCCGTATGACCAGGTTGACAGAAATCCGGATGTGATTGTTTTCTACTTTCTTCTCACTCAGAATATCGATCAGCATCTGGCATGATGCTGAACCTATGGTAAACGGGTTTTGAGAAATCGTTGTCAGCGGCGGGCTGAGATGAGCGCTGTATTCGATGTTATCATATCCGATAATAGCAATATCTTCAGGTATTTTCAGCCCTTTGCTTTTGACGACCTGCATAACGCCGATAGCGATCTCATCGCTGAAGGCAAAAATAGCTGTCGGCAGCGGGCTCTGTTCTATCAGGCGAGTTGCGCATTCAACGCCGCTTTCTATTCCCTGCTCAAAAAGACCTTCCTGAACAAGACGCCTGTCAAAAGGAATGCCTGCTTCCTCCAGAGCCGCCCGGTATCCCTGAAGCCTTTCATGGCTGGCAGCCATCTTTAAGCTTCCTGTGATGACCGCTATGCGTTTGTGCCCGAGCCTGGTCAGGTGCTGTGTTGCAATGTGTCCGCCCTGTACATTATCAGAGGCGACACAGTTGATCTGAGTGTCTTTGATGAACCTGTTAAGAAAAACAAACGGAAAACTTTCTTTCTTCAGCGCAAGCAGATTGCGTATCCTCTGCTGCTCATTAATGATCAGCATGCCGTCTATGCGCTTGGCCCGCGTCAGGTTGAATGGAAAATTTTTTTCCTGCTTTTTCCCTGTTGCCGAGGCAATCAGGATGTTGTAGCCGTTCTTTACGCTGACCTGCTCAATGCCGCTCAAGACCTCTGAGAAAAACGGGCCCTGGAGAAAAAATATTTTCGGAAGAATGATCCCGATCGTCTCGCTCTTATGACTGACGAGGCCTCTGGCCAGCGAGTTGGGAAAATAATTCATCCTTTCAGCAATGGCGAGAATTTTCTCTTTTGTTTCCAGCGTGATAAGAGGGCTGTCATTAAGCGCCCGCGACACCGTGGAAATATTGACGTCCGCGATTCTCGCTATTTCTTTAAGCGTCACTGCCATTTTGATCAACTCCTGTCATGGTTATTTTTCGATCCTGATTTCATCGATATAAATCTTAAACCCTTCCGGGTTGGCATACCGGTTGGCCACCCAGCAGAAGACTCCGGATATATAGGTGAGATCACAGTCTGTCAAATCGATTTCATACTGAGTCCATTCGTTTGAAAGCATGACGTAATAGATGCCGTTGCTGTCCGTGTCCG
>JAFGJP010000237.1 GCA_016929035.1 Candidatus Auribacterota bacterium
CTTGTTTTTCTCAGCGAGTAGAAAGGCTACTTCTTCAGTTTTTTCGCTACTCTAACGGCTTCCACTCCATCTTTTGCATAGGATGCTCCTACGGATTCAGCAAATGATCTTGTAACAACAGCTCCTCCGATAATAAAGGGACATTTCAATCCTTCCTTCCGGGCAAGAGCGATCACATCTTTTATATTGACCATGGTGGTCGTCATAAGAGCGGAAAGCCCGACAGCAGACGGCCGGCAGCGCTTGATCTCTTTCACAATATCTTTTGCAGATATGTCTTTTCCAAGATCGATGACAGAAAATCCGTGGTTTTTCAGCATCAGAGCTACGATGTTTTTACCGATATCATGGATATCTCCCTTCACCGTAGCCAAAAGAATGACTTTCCCCTTTCTTTTCTCAGACTTGCCTTTTTTAAGAAGAGGTTCCAGTTCCTGGAAACCCTTTTTCATGGCCTCTGCTCCGGCAATCAGCTGAGGCAAAAAATATTCCTTCCTGTCATAAAGATCGCCAACGTGCGTAATGGCCGGGATCATCACGTCATTGACAAGATTTTGGGGTTTTATTCCGGATGAAAGCGCCTGAGATATACAATCAGAAATATTCTCTCTGTTTCCCTCAATAATAGCTCTGTAAACCCTCATGGAAGGATTGGATGGAGAAACAGGAATATTTTTATGCTCACTCAGGCTTCGTTGTGAAAAATGCCTGATGTATTCCCTTGCATCGATATCTTTTCCCAGAAGAGCATCTCCTGCTTTCTTGATGTTCATCAGCTCCTCGGATGACGGATTGGCAATGGCCATAGTCAGTCCGCAAAACATGGCCTGTGCAAGGAAAGAGCTGTTTATCCATTTTCTCTGAGGCAGTCCGAAGGAGACGTTAGAAAGACCGATAACGGTCCGACATCCAAATTCGTTTGTGCACCAGCTGATCACTTTTAGTGTTTCTATTGGCGAGCGTGGATTTGAAGAAGCTGCCATAACAAGACCGTCAACGATAAAGTCGTCTTTTGTAAAACCGTGCTTCTTTGATTTGTTGTAGATGTCTTGAACAAGGCGGATCCTTTTTTCAGCCATCTCAGGGATGTTTTTTTCGCTAAGAGGAAGAAGAATAAACATAGCTCCGTATTTGGCTGCAACTGGAAGCAGTTTTTCGATTTTTTTCTTTTCTCCAGAAAGGGAGTTGATAAGAGCACGGCCTGGATAAACCCGAAGAGCACTTTCTATGGCATCAGGATTTGACGAGTCCAGGACAAGCGGAAGAGAAGTTGAAGCAGAAAGAAAGCTGACAATATCATTTAAGACTTTCACTTCATTGATATTTGGAGCACCGACATTCACATCAAGAAGAGTTGCCCCTTTTTCTTCCTGCTCTCTGGCAAGTTCGCGAATCAGTGCTGTTTTTCCCTGCCGGAGTTCCTCCTGAAGGATTTTCTTTCCTGTAGGATTGATTCTTTCCCCCAGGATAGCAAGGGGCCTTTTGGGGTCAAGGACAACGGCCCTTTGCGCAGAACTGAGAGCACCCAGAGATTTTCTCACAGGGTAAACCGGTCTCTTGTTTCGGATAGCTTTTTTCACCTGAGCGATATGGGCAGGCGTGGTTCCGCAGCAGCCGCCGATAAAATTGACGCCATTTGCAGCAAATTCCTTTGCATAAGAAGCAAAATCCTTTGGGGACATGCTGTAGACAGTCTTTCCATTCACCATCTGTGGAAGGCCGGCGTTTGGCTTTGCAACAAGAGGCACTGTGGCAAGAGGCTTCATTTCCATGATAAAGGGCATCATGCCTGAAGGACCGGTAGAACAGTTGCAGCCAACTGCATCTGCTCCAAGGCTCTGAAGAGTAATAAGAGCTGAAGCCGGGTCGGTTCCGCCTAGTGTCCGACCGCTTTTTTCAAACGTCATCGTCACAATGGTAAATAAGTCTGTTAATTCTTTAACAGCGATAAGCGCAGCTCTGGCTTCCTGAATATCCATCATCGTTTCAATGACAAAAAGGTCAACTCCGCCATCCATAAGACCGCGAATCTGTTCTTTAAAGATTTTTACCGCCTGTTCGAACTCTAATTTTCCGAACGGTTTTACAAAACGCCCTGTGGAGCCGATATCTCCGGCTACAAAACCATTCTTTGGAGAAGATTCCCTGGCCAGCTCAGCCAGTTTCTGATTCACTTTTATAGCATTTTGAACACCGTATTCAGCCAGCTTAATCGGATTAGCGCCAAAAGTGCAGGCATAGATAATATCCGAACCTGCACGGAAATAATCGCGATGAATAGAGGCCATGACATCTCTATTCTCGAGAGCCCAGAGTTCAGGACTGACACCTGAAGGCATGCCGCGTTTCTGGAGCTCTGTTCCGGTTGCGCCGTCAAGGATGACAAGGCGTTTTTTCAGAATGTTCCGCAGTCTTGCTTTTGTTTTCATAACTCCCTTTTTTATATTGAATTGAAATGATTATATCACGAGAATTTCATTCAGAAAATAAATATGCGGTCTGAAAAGAGCCCTGATAATTATAAATAAAATATTTTTTATATTTGTTATAATCATAACAATGAAAATTATCGAATTGACAACAGGACTGTTTAATGAGGTATGGATTCTCCTTTTGGAGATGGCTCCTTATCTTCTTTTTGGTCTTTTTGTAGCCGGTATACTGCATGTTCTTTTTCCCAGCCAAAAAATATATAAGTACTTCTCCGGCAATTCATTAAAATCAATTGTGAGGGCTTCTCTTTTTGGTGTCCCGCTGCCTCTTTGTTCATGCGGGGTCATCCCTGTGGCTGCTCATCTGAAGAGAGAGGGCGCAGGGGATGCGCCGACGCTGTCTTTTCTCATATCGACACCGACGACAGGAGTGGATTCGATCCTTGCGACCTACGCGCTTTTAGGCCCCTTTTTTGCTATCATAAGGCCTGTTTCCGCTTTTTTTGCCGGATGTCTGGCTGGAGGAATCCTTCTCCTGACAACCAGAGACAAGGAAGAGTTTGTCCAGAAGGAAGATGAATGTGTTGCCTGTGAAGTCAACTCTTCATTGAGGCCCGGCGTGATCATGAAAGCGAAAGAAATATTCAGGTATGCTTTTTTTGA
>JAFGJP010000238.1 GCA_016929035.1 Candidatus Auribacterota bacterium
AAACGGGGTAGATGTTTTTTTCAGATTTTTCTTTTAATAATTTTTGTTCCCACAAGTTATTGAGCAACTACAGACCAGTGTATGTGTATTGATGTCATCAAGGGGAAGACAGACCCGAAACAGTCGGTTTTCACAGAAGGCGGCTCTTTTTTTATAAACGGCACCACGCGCTTCCTGAACTCCCTTTCAGAAGATGAAAGAAAAAAAACCCGCAATGTATGCAATGAAGCAGGATACGAATCCGTAGGTTTGGTCCCGATACGTGCAGGTAAACATATCCTCGGCTTGATCCATGTAGCAGATCACCGGGAAAATATGATTTCTCTGAAAAGAATACTCGCCTTAGAAGACATAGCCAGGCAACTGGGCCTGGCTATCCAAAGAGTGTGGGCAGAGGAAACATTAAGAGGAAGTGAAAAAAAGCATCGGGCCCATCTTAAGCAGTTGGTAAAAGAGCGTACATCTGAATTAGCTGCTGCTAATGAACAGCTTCACCAGGAAATAAAAAAACAGAAAAAAACAGAAAAGGCGCTGATACAATCTGAAAAAAAATATCACGCCTTAATAAATAATGCCAGCGACGCCATATTAGTGGCTGATAGAAATGGAAATCTTATAGATGCGAACAAGAAAGCAGAAAAGCTTTTTGGGTATACGAGAAAAGAGCTTCTCACCATGAACGTAGCCCAGATCCCTCCAAAGAAACATTTAAAAAGCGCTATGGCCAAGTTCAAAGAAGTCGCTCAAAAAGGGACCGGGGCATATATTGACGGACTCATACAAAGAAAGGACAGCACCGTTGTCCCCATAGATTTAACGGGGAGCGCCATTGAATATGAAGGCAGGAAAATATTTCAGGCAATCTTCAGAGACATCACCGAGCGGAAAAAACTGGAGGAAGAGATACAAAAGATAAAAAAACTGGAAGCTGTGGGCGTTCTTGCAGGCGGCATTGCCCATGACTTTAATAATATATTAACCGGCATTATGGGCAATTTATCCCTGGCACAATTATTTGCCAAACCGGGGGAAAGCATTTTTGAAGCAATACAAAGAGCGCTGGAAGCATCTAAACACGCAAACCAATTAACCCAGCAACTCCTTACCTTCTCTAAGGGGGGTGCGCCGATTAAAAAAACTTCTTCTATCGCAGAACTAATCAAAGATACGGCCTCCTTTATTTTACGGGGCTCTCAGGTAAAATCCGAAAGCTCTTTTCCGGATAACCTCTGGCCCGTTGAAATTGATAAAGGACAGATTAGCCAAGTCATCACTAATTTAATAATAAATGCCAAACAGGCTATGCCTGATGGCGGAACGATCAGGATAAAGGCTGAAAATGCGACTATACAAGTAAATAGTGATCTGCCGCTCAAAGAAAGAAGATATGTTAAGATAATGGTGAAAGATCAGGGAATTGGGATATCACAAGACTACCTTCAGAAAATATTTGATCCCTATTTCACTACCAAGCAAGAAGGGAGCGGTCTGGGTTTGGCAACGTGCCATTCCATTATGAGTAAACATAATGGATATATTACTGTTGAATCTGAGAGAGGAATGGGCACAACCTTTTATCTTTATCTTCCCGCTTCTGAAAAGAAGGCCGTTAAGATAAAAAAAATTTCAAAAAAGGCGCCATATGTGGGACACGGAAAAATCTTGTTAATGGATGATGAGCAGGATGTGATAGATGCAGCAAGGGAAATACTGATTCATCTGGGATATACTCTTGAAATTGCCAGAAATGGCGCTGCAGCAATAAACCTCTATAAAAAAGCGCATGCAGCAGGACAACCCTTTGACGCTGCTGTTTTGGATCTAACTATTCCAGGAGATGGGGGAGGCAAAGACGCCCTTAAGGAACTCCTGGAAATAGATCCTCACGTGAAAGCCATTGTTTCAAGTGGATATGCAAACGCACCAATAATGGCTGGATATGAGCACTACGGCTTTAAGGGAGTAATAGCTAAACCCTATGAGGTAAATGAATTAAGCAAGGTTTTGCATAAAGTCATAAACAACGCAAAAAAACCGCCCTTAACAATGTAATAGGCCACATAATTTTACTTACTCCGGCGTTTTCTCCAAGTGCCGGATTTTCTTGCTCCTTTGTCTGCACTCTTGCCTGCACTATAATTTCTGCCCCCTTTGGATCTGGACTTTTGATATACAGGGGGCTTTGGCGGTTGAACATGAAGTGTTTTTTGATAGTACTCATCCAGCAACATAGCAATGAGGGCGGATTCATCTTCACTTTCAGTCAGGCTCCTGCCCAATGGAACAAATCGTCGCATACGCTCTGCTTGCAGTTTATCAAGGGAACGAAGTTTTGCTTCCAGCAATGTTGTTATCCTTTGTGAGACAATGTTCTCAACATCCTCGTCACTTGGCACTGGCCGTTCCTGTAAATCGATACCAAACTGTCCGACAATCTCTTTGAGCTTAATTTCCTCTATGCCGGCTGCAAGTGAAATAGCAACTCCACTAGCGCCCCTGCGGCCTGTTCTACCGGCGCGATGAATATAGAGTTCCGGATCTTCGGGTGGCTCATAGAGCACAACGTGGGAAAGGTCCGGGATATCAATGCCGCGTGCTGCCACATCAGTGGCCACCAGAAAACGAAGGTCTCCTTTTCTCGCCCTTGTTAAGACCCTCTCGCGAGCGCCTTGTGAGAGGTCAGCGCTTAACTCATCCGCATCATAGCCAAAACGTTGAAGCACCACAGACACGTAATGAACAGTGGCTTTGGTATTACAAAAAATAATGGCTGAAACCGGGTTTTCGATCTCAATAATTCGTACCAGGCACCGGTCCTTTTGCATACCCGGCACTACGTAGTAAACATGTTCTGTATCCGCCACGTGAATCTTATCACTGCTCAAACTTAAGAATTCCGGCCGGTGTAAAAATTCACCCGCCAAGCGCATAACATGGGGTGGAAAGGTAGCTGAAAACATATATCCATTAACAGGAGTGGAGGGCAGATATTCCCTCACCTGCTTCATGTCAGGATAAAA
>JAFGJP010000239.1 GCA_016929035.1 Candidatus Auribacterota bacterium
GAGCCTTTCACATAAGAGGGATATCCTTTGTATCCATCACATTGGATCACACCATGAAAATCTTTTCCTAACATATCATCCAGGCAAACATTATTAGACTATCAACTACTGACTATCGACTGCTGGCTCATTTGTCCCTTCTGTCTCTTTTTCTTTCTTGGGAGCTTTCAGCTCAGCCATCATACGGCGGGCGTCTTCAGCATAGGGCGTGTCCGGAAACTTGTTGCAGATATCCTGAAGGAAAGAAAGAGCCATGTCGGTTCGTCCCATGCGGGAAAGATTTTTGGCGTCCTGCAGCTTTTTTCTGCAATACGCTCTTCCATGAGCTATGTTACGATAATCCTGATATAAAAGTGAGCTGATAATAAAGGCCACCATAAAACTTGCGCCAATAATAAGAGAAGTGATCTTTCTTCTTTTTATTTTTTCTTTTGAAGGATCATAGATGTTTTCTTCTTCCTTTTCTGACGAGGTTTTCAGAGCCGGTTCTTTGAGAGAATAAAACTCAAAAGCGTGCGTTCTTCCTTCATTAAGAAAAAGGCGAATGTCTTTAATAAAATCATCCACTGTTCCATAACGGTCAGAGGGCTTTTTTTCCGTACATTTGCGAATAACAGCGCTGATCTCTTCCGGCACATCGCGGTTAAATCCATGAGCGGGAGGCGGTTTTTCATTCACGATTTTATGGATCAGCGATTTAAGATTATTTGATTCATGAAGAGGTCGTGCGGTGAGCATATTAAATAAGGTAGCCCCGAGAGCGTAGATGTCCGTGCTCTTGGTCCACGGCTTTCCAAGAAAAATTTCAGGAGCCATAAAAGGCGGCGTTCCGGTCATGGAGCCAAGCAGGGATTCTTTTTTTGTCATAACAGGCCGGGAAAGCCCAAAATCAGCAATCATCATCCTTTGCGTTTTGTCATCTTTGATGATATTGGCTGGCTTGATATCCCTGTGAAGAAAACCGCTTTCGTGGGCAAAATGAAGTCCGCCTGCGACTTGAAGGATCATTTCCAGCGCGTCATAAACAGGAATCAGCCTGCCGCTTTTGACAGGCGACTGGTGTTTTTCCTGGATAATCTCTTTCAATGTCTTTCCAGGAACCAGCTCCATGATAAAGTAGTGAATATCATGATGCTCTCCAATACCGTAGATCTGGACAATATTCGGGTGACGAAGCTGGGCCGCGCTTCTGGCTTCATACTGGAACTGCTGAAGGTAATTGGACATTTGAGAAAGGTTTGTTTTCAGCACTTTGACGGCCACGTAGCGCTCCAGGGATTCCTGATAGGCTTTGTAGACTATACCCATGCCGCCTTTTCCGATCTTTGATACGATCCTGTACTCGCCAATGACAGTCCCGGGAGAGATATCAATTGATTCCATGCTTTTTTCATCCGGAGAACGGACGGTGTCCTGTTTATGCAGAGGTCTATCGGTTTTTTCTGACATAGAACTTATTATAGCATAATAAAGAGGCCATCTTCAGCCAAAACAGAAAAGCTTGAGAGATAAAGGTTAACTGTTGACATTAAAGATGCAGAGACTAAAATAGCATGTTATTAAAAAGTTCAAAGGAGACAGAAAACCCACATGGAATCACCAAGAAGACTTCTTTGGGTTGTTGCAGGAGTCCTTTTTTTTCTTGTGCTCATGCCCTGGTCAAGCCTGCTGGCTGATGAAGCCGGATCGTACGGCTCACTTGACAGAATGGTGACGCTCGTCGTCCAGATAAGCATAATCATTTTTGCCGCGCGATTTGGCGGCGCTTTTTTTGAAAAGCTTCATCTCCCTCCTGTCCTCGGAGAAATCATGGCCGGAGTTATTATAGGACCTTTTGTTCTGGGGCACATCCCGCTCCCTGGCTTTGAACAGGGGCTTTTCCCGATTCAGAAAGGCTTCCCTCTGAGCCCTGAGCTTCACGGCATCACGACTATCGCTTCTCTTGTCCTTCTTTTTCTCGTAGGCCTTGAAACAGACATCGAAACATTTTTAAGCTTCTCTATGGCCGGGTTTGTCGTCGGCATAGGCGGCGTTGTTGTCAGCTTTCTATTCGGTGACCTTGTCACCGTTTATTTTGCCCGGGCCTTTTTCAACGTGAATTACGGCTTTGGCGACCCGATTCCTCTTTTTTTGGGCGTTGTCACAACGGCGACTTCAGTTGGAATAACTGCGAGAATCCTTTCTGAAAAAAGAAAGATCGATTCCCCAGAAGGCGTAACGATATTGGCCGGAGCGGTCATTGATGATGTCCTCGGCATCATTCTTCTTGCGGTTGTCATAGGTATCATCAACGGCATGAAGGGAGGCGGCCATGTCGCTTGGAAAACATTAACAGCGATTTCTGTCAAAGCGGTTGCCATCTGGCTGGGGTTCACTGTAGCGGGCCTTGTCTTTTCCCGTCAGCTGAGCGAGGTCCTTAAGCGCTTCAGGGACAAAGCCAATATCGCTGTTATAAGCCTGGCCATGGCCATGCTTCTTGCCGGGATATTTGAAAAGTCAGGCCTTGCCATGATCATCGGAGCGTACATCATGGGGCTTTCACTTTCAAAGACAGATCTTTCTTTTGTCATCCAGGAGAACATATCTATTCTCTACCGTTTTTTTGTACCCATTTTTTTCTGCTCAACAGGGATGATGGTGAACTTTCTAGAGCTGGCTTCATGGAAGGTTGTTCTTTTCGGGATGGTATTTGTTCTTTTTTCCATACTGGCAAAGATTCTCGGATGCAGCATTCCTGCCCTTTTTCTGAATTTTAACTGGAGAGGCGCTCTTCGAATCGGCGTGGGCATGACGCCCCGGGGAGAAGTGACCCTGATCATAACGGGAATCGGACTTTCCATGGGGATTCTTACGCATGAATATTTTGGCATTGTGATCATCATGACATTTCTGACAACTCTTATCGCCCCTCTTGTTCTTGCGCGGATGCTGGAATCGGAAAAGCCCGTTCTCAGAAAAGAAAAGCAGATAAAGAAGGAGCAGAGACAGGTCGCCTACAACATGCCGAATCCCGAGACAGCTGACCTTATCCTGGGCAAGATCGTAGGAGCTTTCGAGAGCGAAGGTTTTTATATTCATCTTATTCACACCAGGCAAAAGATATACCAGATCAGGAAAAGCCAGACGTTCATTACTCTCAAGTTTACCTCTGAAAAGATCATTTTTGACTGCCAGGCAAAAGACGTCGCTTTTATTCACACCCTTTTTTATGAAGTTTTAGCTGAGCTGGAGAGAACGATGAAGCAGCTTCAGACGCTGACAGACAGGGATAAAATCGGGAAAAAGATCTTCACAAAATCCGAAGGAGAGGACTCCGAAGGAAGATCCGCGATTGCCCAGGTGCTGCATCCTTTGGCCGTTGAGGTGGAGTTGAAGGGACAGGACAAGGAGAGTATTATCCATGAGTTGATCGGCCTTCTTATCACATCAGGACAGCTTGATGCATCTAAAAAGAGTACGGCACGTAAGGATATTTTTGAAAGGGAAGCCCTCATGTCGACCGGTATGCAGGACGGTATTGCTTATCCCCATGCAAAGACATCGTCTGTCAGCCGGCTGGTCTGTGCCGTTGGGCTGAAAAAGAATGGAATCGATTTTGATTCTCTGGATAAAAAGCCTTCCAAGATTTTTATCATGACGCTTTCTCCCAAAGAGTCTTCTGAACCTCAGCTCCAGTTCATGGCGGGTATGAGCAAGCTTCTTTCGAGCAGGGACGCCCGGGGAAGGCTTTTTTCCTGCAAAACGAGCGATCAGCTCTTCCACGTTTTGACTCAGGCGTAAAAATCAAAAATAAAAAATCAAATATCGAAAAGATGAAGCATTGCGCGCGGATGATAAAAAAA
>JAFGJP010000240.1 GCA_016929035.1 Candidatus Auribacterota bacterium
AGGAGGAAAAGCGGCGTGCCGGCATTCTCATGAAAGAAAAAAACAGTGAGCTGAGTAAAAAGAAATAGGCCGGCCCAGAAAAGAAGATGCCAGGCGGAATTCCGCATCATGATATGACCTGTCTCATCACGGTAGACAGATGCCGTAAGCCCCAATGCGGCTCCGATAGCGCATCCAAAGATGACGCAGGCTGAAAAGCCAGCGGCAGAAAGCCTTATTCTCAGGATAAAAACATAAACAAGCACACATAGAAGGCTGAAAAGAGAAGACACGGCAAGAGACAGAGCAGAAGCTTTCCTTTCTCTTGTACATGTTATGATGAAAACCAGCATTGAAAAGATAAAAATGAAGATAAAAAAAAGGTTCAGCGCTTTTAAAAAAAGCCATATCATGATAATTTTTCTCCGCACTGCCAGCAGTAGTTATCCTGCGCCTGTGTTTCTGCGTCGCACCGTGGGCATTTGTCATGCGCGGTCCTTTCACGGCTGTCTTTTTCAGCCGTGACAGCTTTTATAAAAAGTTCTTTGACCTGTGAAGGGCGCGTGAGCGAAAGAGAAATGCTGCTCATGTCTCCTTCCATAAGAGCTGCGCCGAGAAAGTCGGGGGCACCGGCTATCTCGACCGTACGGAGAAGGGAAAGCGTTTTTTCCGTGTCATACACGGACACGACCGCTTTCGCCTGAACATCCAGAAAAAGTCTTTCCCATGGCTTCCAGTCATCAGAAACCGTATAAAAAAGGTCTTCTTGATCCTTTGCAAGCAGGCCTTTTTCTGCCAGCGATACGAGAATTTCTTCAACAGCTTCGCAGGAAAAAGATTCCCAGTCAGGCTTTTCCAGAACCGCAGGATACAGCAGTTCTCTCTTTTCAAGTATACTTTTTATTTCCTGCCGGACGGAAACCGGGTTTGCCGGAAAAAGATCAGGCTGAAAACTTCCCTCTGCCAGGATCTCTTCAGATTTCCGCCTGTTCAGGACAGCGGTAAAAGCGAGAAGCTCCTCAAGGCTTAATTCGCAGCTGATGTTTTTCTTTGAATCAAATGTTTGAAAAATAGAGCTCAGCTTTTCTGCGCAGGTTTCAAACCAGACAGGCGCTTGAATGATGTGCTGGCTGCCGTCACCTGTCCAGTGTTCGACAGACCATCCTTCTTTTATGTAACAGGTCGAGACAAAGTGCCGCTCTATTCCTGATAAGACCATCGTGACCAGACGGGAAGGCGAAGCCAGGACAGGAATACCCTGGACTTCAGGAAATGTGCCGACAGTTCCATCTGCCTTTAAAAAATCCCTTGACCTGAGAGAGTCCCTGCTCTTTTCAATAAGAGCCCTGTCATCTATGTTGATGTTAAGACGGCGCGCGGCAATGGCAACAGGTGAGCAGGAAGACATCTCAACGTCAAGCATGTCGCCGAGAGCGATCATCTCCTGCACTGAAAGCTTGAGCCCGTTCAACTTTAAAGAACCTCCGGAAGAGCTGATAAAAACGATTATATATCTAGGGAGAAAATTCTTCTATGCAAAAGTCGCCTTGAACAGGAAAAGAATTTTGAGTAGATTATTTATTGTCTGCCGTCTTGGGGAAGTCCAGAACGTCCCCCGGTCTTTGTGTTTCTTCTGAAAAAGGATATTGTATCCGAATTGAAGGATACAGGAACGTTAAAAGCTATTCTCCCAGGGCTTTTCTTATTTTACTCAAAAGTTCTTCGCTGTCAAACGGCTTGGATATGAAGTCAAAAGCCCCTTTTCCCATGACCTGTTCTTTAATATCTTCGCTGGGATAAGCTGTAATGAATATAACCGGTATGGCGACTGTTTTCGATGAGGTTTGTAGATTCTCAAAAACTTTCGATCCTCTGCCTCCGGGCATGTTGAAATCCAGAAGAATAAGGTCTGGATTCTCGTTATGCGCCATCATTATTGCCTGCATTCCGTCGCTTGCAACAACAATGTCATAGTTATTTTTTCTCAACCTATTAGCAAGCATATGCACAATGTGAAGGTCATCATCAGCTATCAGGATTTTTTTTGCCATAGGTGCATCTCCTTTAATCTGTTCTTACAAGCAAGATGAGTGCTGTCTCGATCTATTTATAACTTTAAATTATATTGAATTAAAATTTTAAGTATACTGTTTATATTTTCTTTTAATAAATAAAAAATGCTCCTCGGCTGTGAAGAGAGGCAGCCAAGCAGTTGAAGGGCTACAGCGTTATTTTGTCTCGTACGCTTTTTTCATCTTTTTCAGCAGCTCTTTGACGGCACTGTCAGCGGAAACCTGCGCGGCTGTGTTGGCGTTCCCGAACGGTATATCGATATGACCGGTGACAGACCAGACGACCAGCCCTGTCTTTATATCCACGAGCCGTGCAGAATAGTTCACGGTGCTTCCCCAGTAAAGACCGCACATGGCATCCGCATAATCTGAAACATTGCCCATGACCAGCCCTTCAACCTGCAGGATGTTGCCGACCTCTTCAAGAGAAGAATTCTCCAGCATGCCCGACATGCTGAGGCCGTGCTCGTCCATGACATTCTTGATCTGCTTTCTCTCGACCAGCTGATACATGCCGGTCTCGAGCAGTTTTTCGGCGAAAATATCCGCCATGATCGACCCGGCGTTCTTTGGCCTTGTGACATGTCCCATGTTAATGGTCTCTCTTTCAGGCCTGTCAAATTCAAAATCAATGACAGCGATTCTTTTTATATCGCTCCTAACGGTAGCAACAGAGGCATTCTGGATCTTCTGAGCACCTCCCCTGCATCCGCATATCAGCACCAACAGGACAACGGCGGATAAAATATTCTTTTTCATACATTCTTTCCTTTCTTCCTGTCTCTGCGTTTACTTTTAAGCCCTCTTTAAATTTTTTCCTGTCTTTATTGTAATCTAAACGCAACCCCCTGCAATAGAATTTGTCATATTCCTTTTGATATCCGGATTCGCGGTCAAGATATAGCGTCGCCTCCATGCATCTTTACCTAACACCCTTTTTGATAAGTCATTGTAAAACTATTTACGAAAAACCGTTATGTAGTTCTTTTAAATACAGGAGACGGATCTGGAAGTCTAAAGGGCGCAGCTGAAGGAAATGCAGGATATGCTTTCCGGGGAGATAGAAAGGGCAAAGGAAAGCATTGATCCGCTGACAGAAAAGCTGGAGC
>JAFGJP010000241.1 GCA_016929035.1 Candidatus Auribacterota bacterium
TATTCTGAGTCATATATCTTTTCTTCCCCTTAGTGTTCTTAGTGGCCCTTCGTGGCTAACTTTCTTTTTGCTTTTTTTTGCCGAAAGCAAATCCCCTTTACCCATTCGTGTGCATTGGTGGCTGATTTTTTGATCATTCAGCAAAGCGTTCCAAAATTTCACATTTCAAATTTCTTATTACTTCTCTCCTTCTTTCTTCCCGTTGCCTGTTATCGGTGAAGAAACGGCTTTCAAGATATCGATAAAATATCCCAGGGCTTTCTTGGGAATGCGCTCAAGAGATTCCTTCTTCAGCCTGGGCTCCTCCAGGGTCCCTGAGACTTTCACTGTGATCAGCTGCTTCATCACTTCATTGGATACATCTCGCGTAATATCCCCGACAAGCGGAACGGAAAGGACTTTTGATCGTCCAAGCTCTGTCGTGAAGGTCATATCCATCGTCTTGTCCTTTTGAATAACGCCGTCTCCGTAAAAATCAACTGTTCCGCTGGATATCTGGATGTCTTTGAGAAAGAGATCTCCTGATCTGTAAGACCAGATAATATCCGCTTTTTTCTCTTTTTCCTCACCGGGAAATTCAAAATCGAGAAAATTGAAGATCTGGAGAAAGAGAGGATATTTATAAAATTTCCCTTTTCGTATGTAAAACCCGCCATCCGCCTGTATTTCCCAGCCCTTTTCCTTCTCTGATAAAAGGTTCGCATCAAGAAAAGCGACTCCCTTGAGCGGCTGATCACTTATTTTGTAGATTGAAACGATGTCCTCGAGGCTGCATCCTTTGAAATGCATTTCCGCAGAGTATGAACGGTCATAAAGAAATTCCATATGCCCTTCCATCGTTCCCTGAAAAACAGAGGCTCTGATTTTTTTAAAATCCATGCCTTGCGGTATCCAAGCGCTTTCTGTAAAAAGATGTCTGAAAGGTAAAAAAAGTTTCTGAATCCTCATATTGCCCGTCGCGTCAGAGATCTTCATCCTGTTTTCTTCAATGACCACTCTGCCGGAAAGAGCGTCCAGCGCCACAAGATTCACTTTATCTTTAAAAAGAGCTTCCTTGAAAACAAGACGGTATATGGGAGATTTCCACTTTTTTTCCGCATAGGCAACGGGTATCGAGAGACTCAGCTTTCCCTTAAAATCATAATGGTTGAAGAACGGTAAAAGCAGCCGGATAAACCTCTGGTTATACTGATTTTCAAGAGGTATCTTCTTAAAACGATTCAACGCCTTAAAATCCTTCTGCAACAGATGGAATTCGCCTTTTGAAGAGCACGGCCCGATATTGTCTTCCTTCCCTTCGATTTTAAAAATCATGCGGTTTCCGGTAAGCATAAAGTCTGCAAAAACCTGCTGAAGCGAAAAAGCAACGCGCTCTCCTGCCAGCGGAATATCAATATAAAAAAATGAGTCTTCAAGAAAGACTGTATTGACAGGAACGCCTGTTGCGGTACTTTCTTTTCCGGACGAAGCCCTCAGGTTCTTGGCAAAATTCCATTCATTATCATCTTGAAGCTCCAGTTTAACCTTCAGGCCTTTCACTCTGATGTTGGCTATAGGAATCGTCCTGTCGCTCAGCCAGTAATAGGGAACAGGAAGCGATATCTCTTTAATAAAGACAAAGGTACACGGATACGGCGTGCAGACGTCCTCGACTTTCACATCACGGATGCTGATAGACTCCCACCCCAGATCCAGGCCGCCGACTGTCACCTCCCCCTGAAAGATCTTCTGGATCTCTGACCGGATAAAATCTTTTATCAGCTTCTCAGCCTGTCCGGCAAGAAGAAAGATCAAAACAGCCAGAAAAAACAGCTCAATAACAGTAACGAAGGCCTTTTTCGCCCATTTCTTCATAAATCCTTTACCCTTGTTTTCCTCTCTTTTATGCTGTTCTCCAAGTACAGACGCAACAGATGCATTCTTATTTTACACTGCCTGAACGATTTTGAGTAAAAATTAAAGTTTTTTTCTTTATCCCGCTTGAATAATCAAAAAAATGCCGCTATCATAGTAAGGGAAAATCAATGAGAGCTGCGGATATAAAACTTCTTTTTTCTTTTCTTATTTTTCTGTTCTTAGCCGGCTGCAGCAAGCCCCCTGAAGTCTCTGAAGTCAGCCAGACGGCCGTGAATCCTTCCTATCCTCCCTTGCAGAAACAATATACAGGCACCCAGGTATTCACTAAGCAATTTCCCGGAGCAGATTTTACAATCAGACCGCTTCAATCCTATGAGGTTTCTGCACGTGTTGTCAGCAAAAAAAATTACGGGTACTGGACATGGCAGGGAAGACTGGCGCCGGTCGACCTGGCGCTTGCCTGGGAAGAGCTTTCCAAACCTCATTACGTCAAATTTGTCTCTTTTTCTCAAAGAAGCCGATGGTATTACTTCCGTCTGAAAAGCGATGCTCCTTTTGATACCGGATTTGTCTACGAGCGCTCCAGCAACAATCACATCATACCCCATAACGATAACGTTCTCAGAGCTCTTCGCCGGGTCAGAAAAAACAATATTATCAAGCTGGCTGGTTATCTTGTGCGGGTGGACGGCAAATGGAACGGCCGAGCGGTCTGGTGGCAAAGTTCAACCAGCCGGAGCGACACAGGGGACGGCTCGTGCGAGGTCATCTATGCCACCTCCCTTCAAAAAAAAGATAAAATATATCGATAGCGTTTGCTTATGTGTCCTTCAAAAAAAAGAAAACTTCTCATTTCGAAAACAAAGAATCATCCTTCACTTTATCAGGAACTTTATGCGATAAGTTTTGATCAATCTCCGGTAGGTCTTATCATTTACGATATAAAAGGCCGTTTGATCAAGGCCAACTCCGCCGCTCTTCAGGTATTTGGATTGAAAAAGCCGGATTACTTAAAAAAGCACTCTTTTTTTCAGATTCCCTTTTATCCCAAAATAACTCTCAATACACTGAAAAAGGGTGAAACAAAATCTTTTGAAGCGACTCTCGATTTTTCCAGAGCCGGATTAAAAAAATCCGGTAAGACAGAGACCTGCCTTCGTTTCACTGTTTCACCTCTTCGAAGCCTCCGGCAAAAATTCGCCTATTTCCTGGTCAACGTCGAGGATATCGGGGAGCAGATAAAAAACAGAAAAATGCTTGAGGATTCCGAGAGAATGCTTGACACCATACTGCGCGCATCTCCTGTCGGGATCGGGCTTGTGACAAAAGCCAGAAAAATGGGCTGGTGCAATGATCTTCTTTTGAAAATGATCGGGTACCGACAGGAAGACGTACTCGGGAAAGATATGCGTTTGCTCTACGATTCTCAAAAAGAATATCAAAGGGTCGGCAAAGAGCTTTACTGTGATATGAAAAAAAGAGGCATAGGGGAAATCGATACGGTCTGGAAAAAGAAAGACGGCTCTTTGTTCGATGTTCACATTCACGTTCGCCCTATTTCTCCTCATGATCCCTCTTACGGGATCATTACAGGAGTCATGGACATCACGGACAGGAAAAAAGCTGAAGAAAACATACGGAAAAGCGATGAGCTTCTTTCGAACATTTTCAGCAGCATCACAGACCCTTTTTATATTGTCGACAAAAATTATAAGATTATCCGGGCTAACGCTGCGGCGGCACGGCTGCGCGGTTATTCCTCTGAAAAAGAGCTTGTCGGCAAAACATGTTATCTCTGCCTTCATAAAAGAAAAGCTCCCTGCCCTGACTGCCCTGGAATTGCAACACTTGAAACATTAAAGCCTGCCGTTTACTTTCACCAGGAGCTGGAAAAAGGAGGAAATCTCAAATGGACAATGGTGCAGTCATACCCCATTTTTGACGACGCCAAAAATCTTATCCAGGTTGTCATCTACACGCGCGATATCACTCAGAGGAAAAAGATCGAAGAACGCCAGAACCTTACCATGGAGATCCTCCACCGCCTTAACCAGGGAGGGCATGGGAAAGACGTTCTTGGTGATATCCTGAGCCTGATAAAGGCTTTTTCCAGATGTTTTGCTGTCGCCATACGCATGACAGAGGAAAACGGCCGTTACTACGCAGAAAAAACCCTGTCCCCAAGGCTGCTTCAACTGGACAGCAAAGGTTCCCCTCATCTTCAGTGTCTTTGCGGCGATGTTTTGAGCGGCCGGACAGATGCCGGTTATCCCTTCTTTACTCCCGGCGGCTCTTTCTGGACAAACTCCTTATCCACTTATGTAAAAACCTTGTCCGATGACGCCCTGGCCAAGCGACTGCAGATTTGCTTAAATGAAAAATATGAATCCATGGCCCTTATCCCCTTAAAAGCCGAAGGAAAAATCGTCGGACTTCTCCAGATAATGTACCGCAGGGCAAACGCATTAAACAGCAATATCATCGAATTTTATGAGCGCCTCGGGGAAAGCATCGGGTTAACCCTTTTAAGGATCCACGACAGCCAGTTGCTTGCTGAATCTGAACAGTTTTTGTCTTCTATCATCGATCAAAGCGCCGTCAGCATGTGGGTTCTGAGCCGGCAGGGAACTCTTGTCAAAACAAATCATGCCTGCCTTAAGCTTTTCCATATCAATGACCCTGAGCAGATCGTGGGAAAGTATAATATTTTTCATGACGAAGTCTTTCAGGAAATGGGACTCACCGACGAATTGAAAAAAGTTTATGACCATGGAAAAATCGTTCAGGTCAACATTGATTACGACTTCCGGAAAGTCGTTCATGTCAGTATTCCGACTTCCAAGCCTCTTATTTTAGATATCACGGCCTTTCCTGTGAAAGGCAGCCATGGCAAAGTCAGCTACAGCGTTGTCATGCATCGGGATATCACAGAACTTTCCCATCTGGAGAAGCAGCTAAGACAGGCGCACAAGATGGAAGCCATCGGCCGGCTTGCCGGCGGCGTTGCCCACGACTTCAATAATATTCTGGAAATCATCAGCGGGCATGTGGACCTTGCGCGAATTTCTGAAGATAAAACATCCGCTTTTGAATCTCTGGACATTATTCAGCAGGCTGTTAAAAGAGCAGCTGATCTTACGGCCAAGCTTCTCGGCTATGCCCGTGAAGGCAAATACAAAACAGAAACCATTGACGCAAGAATGCTTCTCGAGGATGTCTACGTTCTTATCAGCCAGACATTCGACAAGCGTATTGTCATCAATCTCAATATTGCGCCCGGCCATCATGTCATCGAATGCGACAAAGGACAGATCGAGCAGTCTCTTCTGAATCTTTGCCTGAACGCCAAGGATGCCATGCCTGAAGGCGGCGAGCTGACCATGGAAGTCGAGGGTTGCATTATGGACACTGAATTCGTCAAAAACCACACGGGAGCCAAAGAGGGAAATTATGTCGTCATCCGCGTGAAGGATACAGGATGGGGCATCAGCGATGATATCAAACCTCACATATTCGAGCCGTTCTTTACAACAAAAGAAAAAAGCTATCATTCGGGCATGGGGCTTTCCATGGTCTACGGGATCGTTAAAAATCACGACGGATATATTGACGCGACTTCTGAAGCGGGAACAGGTACGACCTTTGAGATTTTTCTGCCGATGATCAAATACCCGAAAATTTCCAGACCTGAAGCCGCCGTTCAAAAAAAAGCCCGCAAAAAAACGGCCAGCATCCTTTTTATTGACGATGAAATTCTTATCAGCAGTCTTATCAAGAAGATCCTCGAGGCGAATGGATATACCGTTTTCACAGCACAGGACGGATTTGCAGCAGAAAACATTCTTAAAGAAAACATGGAGAAGATCGACCTTATTATCCTGGATCTCATCTTGCCTCACATCTCCGGGCGTGAAGCTTTTGAAAGGCTTCACAAGATGAAGAAAGACATACCCATTGTTGTTTCTTCCGGTTTCAGCCTGAACGAGGACTCCCAGCAGATCCTCAACATGGGGGCATTCGAATATCTCCAAAAGCCCTTTGACCTCGTCAAGCTGCTGCAGACAGTTCAGGATGCTCTGAATCGTGGATAAACCATTCATGATTCACAATATTTGACGAAAAACCGTTTTTCCGATAATATGATTTTAGTATTAAAGATAAATTAAGGGAAATCATGTCAAGACCATTGCGAATCGAGTTTCCTGGCGCTTATTACTCCATCATCCAGAAATCTAACGGGAGTGAAAAGATTTTTAAAGAGAATGAGGACGCCGAGATTTTTTTTGAATATCTCAGAAATACCATCATCCGCTATGACATTCGTCTTCATGGATTTCTGATCTTTCCGGATGCTTACCTTCTCCTCATGGAAACGGTCGACGCCAACTTAAGCCGGGCCATGCATTATCTCAATACCGCTTTCACCATGAAGTACAACGCCAGACACAAAAGAGAAGGCCATCTTTTCCGCGGACGTTATCAGTCCATCATCATCCAGCCGGGAGACTTTCTCTGTTATATCAGCCGAAAAAGCCACCTGGAGCCGGTGGAGCGCGGACTGGCCGCACACCCTGAAGAATATGCTCTTTCCAGTTACCGCTATTACGTTTATCCTGAAATCAAGTTCCAGGGCCTGACAGTCGATGCCATCCTCAACTACTTTGACAAGGACAGAGTGGCGGCTTCAGCAATGTATAAAAGATTTGTTGAAAGCGCCATTGGAAAAAAAGATATCACGTATGAAAAAAATCTCCACGGAGGAATCATTCTGGGATCTCAGGACTTTGTCGAATGGATGAAAAAAAGCTTTATGCAGGGGAAAGACGAATCAGAGATCCCCGTTATCAAAAAATTCCAAACGCCCGGACCAGACCCGCATCGCATCAAAGAGACCGTGGAACAGGAGATCAGCGACAGGCGTCTGGCAAGAAAAATCGGCATGTACCTGATAAGAAAATATTCTCAGCACAAGCTGAAGGATATCGCCAAAATGTATGGAAAAACATCAGATGCCGGCGTCAGCCAGTTATTTTACAGAACAGAAAGAGAAATCCAGGAAAACTCTTCGCTGAATGATAATGTTCAAAAAGCAGAAAAGCTGCTCAAAACGCTTCATCTTATCGAATAAGAAGATGTCAACAAGTGTTCAGTTAACCAAAGCGTTACGGGCGTATCTTTTTTTCGCTGTTCTGACGGCTGCAGCAGCTCTCTTTCTGCATGGATGCCTGGGGCCATCATCTCTCGAGAAAAAGGCAAGGCTTAAGCCGCACAGATCTGTCGTCAGGATGAAGGTTACCGGCTACTGCCCTTGCGGAGAGTGCTGCAACTGGAAAAGAAAGTGGTTGATATGGCCTGTCGTCAAAAGCGGTCCAAACAAGGGAAAGCCAAAAAAAATCGGCATCTGTGCTGATGGAACCAAGGCAAAAGTCGGCACGATTGCTGCTGATTTATCTCGCTATCCGTTTGGAACAATCATGTTTGTTCCCGGATACGGATGGGGAGAAGTCCACGATGTCGGAAGCGATATCAAGGGAAATCACATAGATGTTTTTTTTGATTCCCACAAGGAGGCTACTGGCTGGGGAGTCAAATGGCTGAATGTAACTGTGTATAAATAAAAGGAGAAAAGAAATGAAAAAATGGATCCTGTCTCTTTTTTTTATTCTCTTTTATCTTCATCTTTCCGGCTGCGCGCCTGTTCTCGTAGGCCTGGGAGCTCTCGGAGGCTACGCCATCAGCGAAGATGAGCTGGAAGGAATCTATACGATTCCAAAAGACGAGGTCTTTCTCCTGGGCAAGAACGTTGCTCTTGACTGGACGAACGACGTGCTCGAAGATGAAGGGCAGACGGAGATCATTGCGACATCTGAAAGCAGGCGCGTTTGGATACGCATTGAACAGCTCACGCCTGATACGACGCGGCTTCGCGTGAAAGCCCGCAAGTACGGGTTCAGGGATATCAACAAAATAAATACATATACGCTTCCGGATATAAAGACCGCTCAGTTTATCTTTGAAAGGATCGTGGCCCCTATTCACAAGCAGCAAAAGGCATTACGCTAGGATTTATTTGTGTTATCCGTTTAGCCCGTTAGGTCCGTTTAGGAAGGTGTGCTCCGCACGATAATTTGAATAATGAGCCACGAAGGTACACGAAAAAACACGAAGGTTTTGTTCGTGCAAAGCACGAACATCTTAGTGGCAGCTAACTTTTCTTTTATTTTCTCTCATTAACCATTACGACTTACTCATTACTGCTTCTTGTTGCCGAAGGCAAACCTACCTCCATTCGTGTGAATTTGTGGCTAATTCAATAATATATCATTTTCTGATATTAAAGGCCGTGGCCAAAAGAATAGCGACTTTCTCTTCACCTCTTGTGACTTCGATAAGGCAGACCGTTGTTCTCTTTCCCTCCTTGATGACATGAGAACGCGCAACAAGAACATCTCCCTTCATAGCCGGCAGAAGGTAGTTGATTTTCATCTCCATGGCCACAGCTGTCTTCCCGGCCGTATTGACAGAGCGGGCAAAAGCCCTGTCTGCCAGTGTAAAAACGACACCCCCGTGAGCAGAGCCGTGAGAATTCAAATGATGCTCTTCAATCTTTAAAAGAAAACTCTTCCCTTCATCCTGCGTTGTGATGCCGATAAAATCTGAAAATGCGCTTTTCTTCTTGAGAAAGTCATTGCTACTCATTTCTTTTCCTGCCTTTTTTAAGCAATATTTTTTTAAATAATTCGGATTTTTCTGTCGCCTGAATAACATTTTTCATCATCCGAACAGATTCCACCGGGTATCTGCCGCTTGCTGTTTCTCCTGAAAGCATGAGGTAATCCGA
>JAFGJP010000035.1 GCA_016929035.1 Candidatus Auribacterota bacterium
AGAGTCCACTTCTACAACAAGACACCTGTGAACAACTCCCGTCGGCCTCGAGTGCCGGGAGATCACATCGCCTACGATCGTCTTCCATGAAGAAGCCAGGAAAACATAGCTCATTTTTTCTTCAAGCCCGAGGTTTCTGTAAACATTCGGAAGGATATCCCCGATGACCTTCGCTCCAAAACATCTTTTTTCCTGCTTCATAAGGTCTCGACTTCTCCTTGTGTCACCCGGAAAAGGCTTAACTTCTTCCCGGCTTTTTCTATCTCTTTCAATATTTCCCGCTCCGCTGTTGTGCAGAAGACCTGCCTGTCGCGTGGGATAAGAGCGTAGATATTTTTTCGCCGGGCTTCATCGACCTCGTTAAAGATCTCATCCAGCAGCATGACCGGCTCGGTCCGACAGAAAGATCTGATGTTCTCCGCCTCGGCCATTTTCAGCGCAAAGCCGATGCTTTTTCTCTGCCCTGTGGAAGCAAACTTGTGCGCCGGCAGTCCGTTGATCAAAAAAACCAGATGGTCCCGGTGCGGACCGACAAGCGTAAAACCCCGATCTCTCTCACGAGAAGCGGACTCCATCATTTTCTTTTCAAAGCTCCTGGAAAAGGCCTCTTCGCTCTCTCCTTCCGCCTGCGTAATGTACCGCACCTCCAGTTCTTCTTTTTCTTCTGTTATCCTTTTTAAATTCAAACGGGCAAAAATCCCCAGCCTTTTGACCGCCTTTCGCCTTAAGTCAAAAATGCGTGCGCCAAGGCCTGTCAGCTTCTCAGTCCACACCTTCAGCTGCCTCCTGGCAGAAGGACTGTTCTGCTTGATAAGAAGGTTTCTGGATCTCAAAACTTTCTCGTACTGAAGAAGTGTTTTGAGATAATCCGGTATGCTCTGTGACAGCTGTCCGTCAAGAAACCGCCTGAGCACAGCAGGAGGCTGACCGACAAGGTCAATATTTCGACCCGTCGCAAGTACAATGGGAAACACCCCGATGACCTTCTCAAGGGTCGTCAAGGATTCCTCATTCAAAAAGATTTTTTTTTTGCCCCCTTCGTAACCGGCTTTTAACCTGCAGGGCAAGTTGCCTGTCAGGATCAATGCTTTCAATAAAAACGAGTCTGCGCCGGAGCGCAAAAGATCATTCGCGTTTTTCGTTCGAAAAGAACGCAGAGTCGTCAGAAAATAAACCGCCTCGAGGATGTTTGTTTTCCCCTGTGCATTCCTTCCAAAGATCACGTTCCACAAAGAGCCGCAGCGCAAGTCTGCTCTCTCTATATTTCTGAAATTATGGATAGCAAGGTCCTGAACCCACAAAGCGACCTCAGCCAGAAACCCGCATGGGCATTATGACATGAAGAAATTCACCGTTTGTCTTAATCACCCCTGCCGTTGAACTTTCAGGAAACATAAACGAAAACTTATCATCATCAATATTCTTCATCACATCGATCAGGTAGCCGGGATTGAAGGCTATAACAAAATCGCTCCCTTCGTATTCGATAGCAATCTCTTCCTTGGCTTCCCCCAGCTCGGGGGTATTGGCCGAAAGAATACATGTGCCCTTTGAAAACGAGAGCTTGACAGAGTTGGCTCTGTCGCTTGTAAAAAGAGATGTTCTCAAAAGAGCGTCAAGGAAGCTGTTCCTCGGTATAATGACTGTCGGACCGGTTCCTTTGGGGATGACCGCTTCGTAGTTTGGAAAGTTTCCTTCGATGAGCTTGGTGATGAGCGAAAAATTCCCTGCATTGAACTTCACCTGGTTTTCCATGCAGTAGATCTTCAATGTCTCGCTGCTGTCGAGAAGCTTGGAAAGCTCCTGAACTGTTTTGGCCGGAATGATGAAATCGGCTTTGACGTCCTTTTTCTTTCCGCTGTCAACCGTCATGTGCGAAAGCCTCCGGCCGTCTGTGGAAACAGCCGTAATCTTATTTCCGTTAAAAATAAAGTAAATTCCATTGAGAACATATCTTGACTCATCCCTGGATACAGCAAAAGCCGTTCGCCTGATGATCTTTTTAATATCTTTCTGATCAACCTCCCAGGAATCCGATTTTTTAAAATCAGGGAGCCTGGGAAAATCCTCGCCCGGGAGGCCGAGGAGTTTAAAATGGATATGCGGCTTACAGATGATTTCAGCCACATTGCTCTCGTTCACCTGTATGGTGATCGGTTCTTCCGGCAGAGTCCTGACTATATCAAACAGCTTTTTCGCAGGAAGCGTTGTCTTCCCTTCCTTCATCACTTCTACAGGACAAAGGGAATGAATGCTTATTTCAAGGTCTGTCGAAATGAGCTCCAGCTGCTTGTCTTTCGCCTCAAGAAGGATGTTTGCCAGAATAGGAAGAGTGCTTTTCGGATTAACGATGTTTTGCGCATGCTGCAGGTGCTCCAGCAAATCATTTTTCGGACAAACGATCTTCATAAAAGGCCTCCATTAATTTGTATGATAATTGCTCTATATATATACTAAATAATATATAAAAAAACCAGTAAAATTTACAGATAATTCATTATTCGGAAAGGCCCTTTTTTCACCTAGTGAAAAAGACCTTTCTTGCCGTAATTGACTTATGTGCGGGTCTTGACGGCTGCAGAAGAGAATAAGCCTCAAGACACAAAACAGAAAAAATGTTGTCATTGCGAGGAACCCTTCGACTGACTCAGGACAGGCTCCGTGACGAAGCAACCTCAGGAAACTTATCACACATCTGCGCGAAGCGTTAATATCCTGA
>JAFGJP010000242.1 GCA_016929035.1 Candidatus Auribacterota bacterium
ATCCGTTTGAAAAGGCTTATTCAGGTTACTGCTTCCCATGAAGAGAAAAAGCCTACGACCCGCAAGAAGACAAAAGGCGAAAAACTGCTTCGGCACAGCGAGCCCCTGCACAGGATAGAAGAGAAGGAAGACATCAGGGACGAGATCGATCGCGCTATGGAGGAGTTTATCTTTTTCGGCGAGGAAGTGCCTGATAAGAAGCTCAAGCAGCAGAAAATACGCGACCTCATCAAGCTTGGAAAAGAAAATGGCTTCCTGACTTATGATGATATCAACTCCATACTCCCTGACAAGATGATCAACGCAGACGACCTGGATTCCGTTATCATGCTTCTTGAGAGCATGACCATCAACGTTATCGATATCGATGATGAAAAAGTAGAGAAGTTTGCTAAAGATGATGATATTGAAGAAGACCGAAAGCTCAGCGCTTCACGGATGGAGATACTGGATGACCCTGTTCGGATGTATCTGAAGCAGATGGGGACCGTGCCGCTTCTCACGCGGGAGCAGGAAGTGGAAATCAGCAAAAGGATCGAATCCGCCCAAAAGAAAATTATGAAGGATATTTTCTTTTTCGGTCATGTGGCCAAAGAAGCCTTGATCGTGGCCCGGCGCATTATCAACGGAAAAGAACGTTTTGACAGGATCATTGAAGATGAGCTAGTCGAGGACAGGCCGCAGTTTATCAAGGAGATTAAAGTTTTATCTGAAGAAGTTAAAGTTGCCGACAACCGGCTATCGGAGCTCTGGAAAAAGATAAACTCCGGAGAAAGGACATCCAAGAAAAAACAGAAAGAATTTCTCAGGCTTTCCGAAAAGATGGGAAAACTTCTTGAGAGGTTCCAGTTCAAGCAGAAAACTATCGAGAATTTTGCCAAAAAGGTCATCAACATGCTGGAAAGGATTCAGCTGATAGAAGTGGATATCGAGGATATCAAGAAAGCCCGCGTTCCCGACGCCAAGAAGCTGATCAAAAATGAGAGGAGAAAGATCAAGCGGATACTGGATTCTGCCCGAATACCTCTGTCTGATTTCCGGAAACGTGCCAAGCGGCTGAAAATCGCTGTCGAGCAGGCGGCCAGCGCCAAAAGCGAAATGGTTGAGGCGAACTTGAGGCTTGTCATCAGCATAGCAAAAAAATACACCAACAGAGGCCTTTCCTTTCTGGATCTCATCCAGGAGGGAAACATCGGTCTCATGAAAGCTGTTGATAAGTTTGAATACAGACGGGGATATAAATTCTCAACTTATGCGACATGGTGGATACGCCAGGCCATTACCCGCTCAATCGCCGACCAGGCGAGAACGATACGCATCCCCGTACATATGATAGAAACGATCAACAAGCTGGTCAGGGCTTCAAAGAAGTTTGTGCAGATCTACGGCAAGGAGCCGGCTCCTGAAGACCTGGCTGATGAGATGGAGCTCCCTGTTGAGAAAGTCCGCTCGATTTTGAAGATTGCTCAGCATCCCATAAGCCTGCAGACGCCTATAGGAGACAGCGATGATTCAAATTTCGGCGATTTTATTGAAGACAAAAAAACAGAGCTTCCGTCAGAAGCCACAAGCTATTCTCTTTTAAAAGAGAGGATGGAGTCTGTCCTGAACACCCTGACTCCCAGGGAGAAAAAAGTCCTCATGCTGCGTTTCGGCGTTGGCGACGGAACGCCCCGGACGCTGGAAGAGGTCGGCAAAGAATTTGCCGTGACCAGAGAGCGCGTGCGTCAGATCGAAGCCAAGGCTCTTCGGAAGATGCGTCACCCTGTGCGTGCCCGGAAGCTTCGGGAATTCCTGGAGGATGTGGAAGAAGAAAAAATGTTTATATAAAAGACAGAAGACAGATAACAGAGAACAGAAGACAGATTAAAAAGCCCTTTCAAAAGAGAGGGCTTTTCTTTTTTACGAGCGACTGAAAATTCATATAAGACTGTGAAAAAAATGTAAGGAGGATGAGGATATTTTTAGCCTGCGGAAAAATTTTTCTGTTTTCTGTCTTCTGACTTCTGTTCTCTGAAGAAATGGGCCCACTAGGACTCGAACCTAGGACCAACGGATTATGAGTCCGCCGCTCTAACCAACTGAGCTATGGGCCCTTGTATGAAAAAAGAAAGTTTTCTGAAAAGAGCTTATTTTAAACGAAAGGGAAATATAGCAAATACGAAAACCTTTTTCAAGGGAAATGAAAAGAATATCAAAAATCAAAAAGCAAAAATCAAAAAGGAGGTATTTCCACTTTGTGGAAAAGGATATTCATAAAACATCATGGAAGAAAGATGGATAAGCAGCTAAATTATAAAAGCATCTTATAATCAGCCCTAATCTAATGCATGATTCAGTCTCGTGACAGGACGGATATAGATAAATTTCTATACAGAATTTTTCTTATTATGTGATAAGCACTCAAAATTTTTAATTTTTGATATTTGATTTTTTATTTTATAGAGGGTTCCCCCTGCTATTTGGGGAAAAAGCTAATACGTCAAAGCGTACTATCTTTCTCCCCAAAGTGGAGGATTTACTTGATTACCCCCCTTCGCAGCTTTGACAACCTTTTTGACTTATGCCTGTTCCTGACTTTTCCTTTTGAGAGATCAGTGTAGCTCTGGAACATGATCTTGTTTCCGCAAAGATAATAGATATTGGCTATGTCCTTGTAAGCTTTGGTCAGAAGAGGAGAATAAGCATAGAAGGACGTGAATGTTTTGTATTCTTCAAGGGCCTTGTCCATGTAACCGATTTGAAAGAAAGACTTGGCAAGTCTGTATTGATCTACATCTCTCAGAGAATGCTGTCCGAACGTGTTTCTCATGTCATTGTAGAATTTAGCGGCCGCCCGATACTGCTTTTCGAAAAAGAAATCTTCAGCTGATTCCCGGATGCCGATGACCGCGTATCTCTTTTTTTTCTGATGGTCTATCAGAATTCTTTCAAAAAGCGTGTAATGAAGAAAAGCTGTCTCAAGTTCCTTTTCTTCCAGATAATACCTCGATATCTGCTTGAGCTGGGTTAAAATCACAGTTCCTCCCTGATTTTTTTATAGATGTAAAACAAAAGCTGTGCCAGAAAGCCTGTTTCAAGACTTATTGTTTTCAACTTCTTTAAAGAAAGGATGTTACAGATATTAAAAAAATTGGATCAACCGTTGTTCTTTTCAACATTCGTCTTCCTCATGTTCAAAATTGACGAAAAACCGCACAAATTTGTTAGCAGGCAAATCCGAATCAGGAGGTACAAGACAATAAAATCTTTTGCAGGATCTGCTTTCATGATAAAATAGCCATCTCAATGCGCGTTATCTATAACCTATTGAAACAGAGAATAATGCAAAAATGGAAAACAGGATCATCGAATGGATAAAAAAGTGTCAT
>JAFGJP010000036.1 GCA_016929035.1 Candidatus Auribacterota bacterium
GCCCTTCGGGTGGATATTTCATGATTTTCATGAAATATCCAGGTTAGCCGTCAAGCGGGCTACTTTTTGACCTTATCCGTAACATCTTCAATAAACTTTCCTTCATCGGATGAATCCAGTCCTGACTTTTTTACCGCTTCATCATAATAATATGTCGCGTCATCTTTGGGCTTGACATGGAGAGACCGGACGTTTTCTTTTTTCTTGACCGCACCAATGGCATTTTGAATAAAAAATGCGTCTTTCTCCTCCTCAATCTTTTTCCTGACATCAGGAGATAGTGTCATGAGCGAGGAAAATTCGTTCAAAAAATCCTTGGAAAGATGTGTTCTTAAATAGGTTCTGTAAGGCTTCGTACCGCCATGCCGGCAAAAAAGACTCTTTTTTCTTCTCAAAAAGAAATCTTCCAAATACTCATCTTTTACAGTCAGCGAAAGACCTTTCCATTCCTCTTTGACAGGATTAGAGAAGGAACCGTCACGGTCTGCCACTTCATCGATGTGAAAAATAACTTTTTCTTTGACCTCTTTATCTTCCTCCATCCATAAAGAATAAAAGCTCTTTTTGTCCGGTAAAGAAAAGCTTTTATGAACAACCATCATTGTCTGGGTCCGGTCCGAGTGACACCCCTGAAACACAAAAACACTACAAACAATAAGAGCAAAAACAAAAAAGTCCTTTTTCATGACACGACCCTTTTCCCGACATTTTACCTTTTGAAAAGGCCAAAGACAACTCTTTGATTCTCTTCAATAAAATCGCCAGGCATCGAGCCTGTTCTCGAAAAGGTTTTTTCATGATAAAATAGCCTGATGCATGCTCGACGGCAAAAAATCTGGGCTTTTCATACAGCGTCTTTTCTCAGCGCTTTTCTTCTCTTTCAGCTTCAGCCCATGGCCGCCAAAGCCATTCTTCCTCTTTTCGGAGGAAGCCATCTCGTCTGGGCAGCCTGCATGCTGTTTTTTCAAGGCGTTCTCTTAGGCGGATACATCGCCGCCCACTCCCTGCAGAAGACCCTGGGAGCTGCCCGCTACGGACGCTTTCACTGGATAGCCCTCATCATTCCTTTTCTTCAGTTCCCCTTTCACTTTCAAAGTCCGGTACCGGTCGCTGAAGGATGGTTTGCCTTTGTCAATGTCTTGAAACTGCTTGCTTTTATAATCGGCCTTCCTTTTTTTACTCTTTCCATGACATCTCTTATCCTGCAGAGATGGCTGGCTCTCTCTCCTTTTCCTGAACGCCAGAACCCCTACGTGCTTTACAGCGCTTCCAACCTGGGATCGCTCCTTGGACTGATGACATATCCCGTCATCTTTGAGCCGGTGTTTAACCTCGAAAAACAGGGAAAAATATGGTGGGCTCTTTACGCCTGCCTTATCGTCCTTCATCTGATATGCTTTCCTTATCACGCAGGACAAAGACACGCGGAGCCCGCTGTGAAAGAAAAGATCCCTGTTCAATTCATGCTCTCATGGCTTCTTTTAAGCGCCGCCGCCTGTGCCATGCTTCTGGCCACAACAAATATTATCACCATTGACGTGGCGTCCGTTCCTTTTCTCTGGGTTTTCCCTCTTTCTCTTTACCTCCTGACATTTGTTCTGACATTTAAAAAACGTCCCTGGCTTCCGAAGCATCTGACATCGCTTTCATACTGGAGCATGACGGCAGGCATCATCCTCTACCTCATGACGCGGCTTGAGCCCGAGTTCTCCGCTTTTCTGACCATACTGCTGTATTTGGCTGTTTTATTTTTCGTCTGCCTGATGTGTCATGGAATCCTAATCAAGACAAAGCCAGAAAATACGAATTTCCTGACGACATTTTACGTTTGTATTTCTGCCGGGGGCTGGCTGGGAACGCTTATTGTGGCCTGGTTGATTCCGGCGGTCAGCTCGTCTCCCGTAGAATATCCGGCCGCTTTCATAATGGCCTCTCTGGCTTTTGGAGCATCTGCCTTCCTTTCAGGGCGTCCTCTTAAAAAGATAACAATCTTCTCTCTTCTTACTTCTGTAAAAAAGAGCGCTTTTTCAAAAGGCGCTCTTGTTTTCATTCTCTGGATCGTTGCTTCAGCAGTTTTTCTTATCCTGATCCCGACCCTCTTTCAAACCGCATGGACAGGGCATCAGAAGATCATCCTGTTCGGCCTTGCTCTTCCTCTGGCCCTGATACTGAAGCGCCTTTCCTCCAACCCATGGGCGTTCAGCCTGGGCATAGCCGTCGTTCTTTTTTGTCTTCCCTTCACCCAGAACTCTCTCAAGGGGAAAAGTCATAAAGTTAAAAATTTGAGAAACTTTTACGGGATCTACCGCATTTTCGATAAAGGCGGAGTCCGCTATCTTCAGCATGGAACGGTCGAACACGGAAGACAATACCTCTCCGGCCCCAAAGCCGGCCTGCCAATATCGTACTATCATCCTTCAACGCCGGTCGGAGAGATCTTTTCAAAAAAGATCTTCCACTTTCAAAAAGCCGGCATGGTCGGGCTGGGCACAGGAGCTCTTGCCGCTTATTTTGACGAAGGACAGCGTTTGAGAATCTATGAGCTGGATCCTGACAACATTGCTCTGGCCGAGGCATATTTTACCTATCTTCGCCTTGCCAGACAAAGAGGCGTTGTCATTGATTTTGTGACAGGCGACGGGCGCATATCGCTTCAAAAAGAGCCTGACCAAGCGTATGATCTTCTTATTCTGGATGCCTTTTCCAGCGATGCCATCCCTGTACACCTGCTGACGGTCGAGGCTTTCCAGGAGTACTTCCGCGTCCTGCAGCCGGACGGTCTTCTCCTTGTTCATATCTCCAACAAAATGCTTGTTCTGCACCCGGTTGTTTTCAGCATAGCACAGGAATGCGAAATCCCTGTTGCCATCAAGGCGACTCCTGATGATGTCATCGAGGATGCCAACTCCTGCATATGGACAGCGCTCACCAGGGACCAGGGAAAAATGAAAATCCTTTATGAAAAAATGGGATGGAAATTAAAAAAGTCCGGCCGTGTTTCGCTTCCAGCGCCATGGAGGGACCAGTACAGCCATCTTTTCGGAGCCCTTGCCAGGTAGCATCCGCAAATTTTCTTTAACCCGCTATTTTTTTTATTTTTCTTCCCCATTTTTTATGCATAATATGTATTCGATTATTTAAGCAATTGCATAAATCTCCATTGGAACGGAAGGAGCAGCCATGCCAAAGCACAAAGATATTGACAAAGTCATGATCATTGGTTCAGGTCCGATCATTATCGGACAGGCGTGTGAATTTGACTATTCAGGAACACAGGCATGTAAAGCGCTGCGGTCTCTCGGATATAAAATCGTCCTTGTCAATTCCAATCCGGCCACGATCATGACAGACCCCGGCATGGCAGACAGAACCTACATCGAGCCTCTGAATATCGCCTGCCTTGAAAAGATCATTGAAAAAGAAAGGCCTGATGCTCTTCTCCCGAATCTTGGAGGTCAGTCCGGCCTGAATCTTTCTTCTGAGCTTCACAGGAAAGGAATCCTTGAAAAGTATGACGTACGCGTGATCGGCGTGAATGTCGATGCCATTGAGCGTGGGGAAGACAGAACGGCTTTTAAAAACACAATGAACCGTCTGGGCATCGATATGCCAAAAAGCGAGGCTGTAAACAGCGTCGAGGAAGCGGAAAAAGTCGCTGAGGAGCTGGGATACCCCCTGGTCATTCGTCCGGCTTATACCATGGGGGGCACAGGCGGAGGCTTTGTCTATAACATTGAAGAGCTTCGCTCCATTGCCGCCCGCGGGCTGCAGGCCAGTCTTGTCCAGCAGATCCTGGTTGAAGAATCGGTCCTCGGGTGGGAAGAGCTTGAGCTTGAGGTTGTCCGCGATTCGAAGAACCAGATGATCACTGTATGCTTCATTGAAAATGTCGATGCCATGGGCGTTCACACCGGAGATTCCTACTGCACAGCTCCCATGCTGACAATCGACCCCAAACTCCAGGAAAAGCTTCAGGAATATTCCTATAAAATCGTTGAAGCCATCGAAGTGATCGGCGGGACAAATATCCAGTTTGCGCATGACCCGAAGACAGGACGTATCGTTGTCATTGAGATCAA
>JAFGJP010000243.1 GCA_016929035.1 Candidatus Auribacterota bacterium
AAAGGGTTGCGTTTTGCTGTGCGCGAAGGCGGCCGAACGGTGGGCGCCGGACGCGTCACGGATATTATCGAGTAGGAGCTGGAAAGATGAGAGAGCTTTTTACAATGGAGTGCAGCCAGTGCGGGAACAGAAATTACAACTCCTACAAGGACAAGAAAGCGAACAAAGAGCGCCTGGTTTTAAAAAAATTCTGTAAATTTTGCAGGATACATACGGAGCACAAGGAAAAGAAGTAAAAGTGTTAGGCCTGTAGCTCTAACTGGCAGAGCGCCGGTCTCCAAAACCGGATGTTGTGGGTTCGAATCCCTCCAGGCCTGTTTTTTTTATCCCTGACGAATCCGGGGGGGCATAATGTTTGCAAAAATGAAAAAGTTTTTTATTGAGGTATGGGTCGAGCTGAAAAAAGTCTCATGGCCGACGAAGAAAGAACTTTTTGACTCGACAATGGTCGTCATCGTATCAGTCATTATATTGAGCATTTATATTGCCGCTGTTGACCAGATCTCTTCTCTGGTCATCAAGCTCATTTTGAAAAGATAAAAAATTTTTAAGGAGTCAGTTCAATGGCATTCGAGTGGTATGTGTTACACACGCTTTCCGGGCAGGAAAAAAGAGTCAAAGAGACTATAGAGACCCGTGTTAAGCAGGAAGGGATGGAAGAGTTTATAAAGGAAGTTCTTGTCCCGACGGAAAATATCAGCGAAGTCAAGTCAGGAAAAAAAACGATACGTAAAAGAAGATTTTTTCCGGGCTACATCCTTGTTCAGATGGAAATGACAAACGAGGCCTGGCATTTTGTTAACGAGATCAACGGCATCATCGGCTTTGTTGGAGGCGGCAAAAAGCCCGTACCGCTAAAGGAGCAGGAAATAAACGAGATCCTTGAGCAGATTGAAGATAAAAAGAGTAAAGTCAAGCCTAAAGTCAGCTTCGAGAAAGGCGAAGGCGTTAAAGTTACCGATGGGCCGTTTCTCAATTTTAATGGAGTTGTCCATGAAGTGAATCCGGATAAAGGAAAGATCAAAGTCATGGTGGCCATTTTTGGACGAGAAACGCCTATTGAGCTTGAATACTGGCAAGTGGAAAAAGTTTAATTTTTTGAAAGAGGAGATAACAGGATGGCAAAAAAAGTGACAGGATTCATCAAGCTGCAGATCCCTGCTGGACAGGCTACGCCTGCGCCTCCTGTCGGGCCGTCGCTCGGTCAGCACGGAGTTAATATTATGGAATTTTGCAAGTCGTTCAATGCAAAAACACAGGATAAAGCAGGGCTGATTATTCCTGTTATTATCACTGTTTATCAGGACAGAAGCTTCACGTTTATTTTGAAGTCACCTCCGGCTGCGACGCTGCTCAAGCAGGCTGCCGGGATTGCCAAAGCCTCCGGTGAACCGAATAAAACAAAAGTCGGCAAGGTCACAAAGGACCAGGTCAGGGAAATTGCAAAGCAGAAAAAAAGTGATCTAAACGCCCGGAGCGAGGATGCGGCCATGCGGATTATCGAAGGAACGGCAAGAAGCATGGGAATCGAGGTGGAATAATGACGAAGAAAAGTAAAAGATTCAATAAGATCCTTGATACTGTTGACAGGGTCAAGACCTATGAGCTGAAAGAAGCTTTGAAGGTCATCAAGGAGAGTTCCACTGTCAAGTTCGACGAGACTGTTGAAATGAGCTTCCGTCTGGGAGTCGATCCCAGAAAGTCTGACCAGATGGTCAGAGGCGTTGTCAGCCTGCCGCATGGAACGGGGAAAACGGTTCGTGTTCTCGTTCTTGCGGGCGAGGCAAAAGCAGAAGAGGCCAGGGGATCGGGAGCGGATTACTTCGGAAGCGATGACATGATCGAAAAAATTCAGGGTGGATGGACGGATTTTGACGTGATCATCGCAACGCCTGACATGATGAAAAAAATGGGAAGGCTGGGAAAGATTCTCGGTCCCAAGGGACTTATGCCAAGCCCGAAAGCGGGTACGGTTACTCAGGATATCGGTCAGGCTGTCAAAGATATCAAGAAAGGGAAGATTGAATTTAAAGTGGATAAAAACGGGAACCTGCACCTCGGGATCGGGAAGGTTTCGTTTGATCTCGATTCTCTTTATGACAATGCCGTGGCCGTATCAGAAGCTGTTTCTAAAGCCAAACCGAAAACATCAAAAGGCGTGTACATCATAAAGACGACGGTGTCTTCAACGATGGGGATCGGACTGAAAGTCGACCAGGACAGCCTCAGTACCAAATTGTAAAAGAAGAAAAGGAGTTCTCCAGTGAGACCTGAAAGACAAATCATGATAAAGGAAATGAAGGAGAAGCTGAAAGAAACGTCTTTCTTCTTCGTCACGAACTATCAGGGACTGAACGTCTCTGACATGACCATGCTTCGAGACCAGCTCAAGGAAAAAGAAGCCGTTTATCATATTTTCAAAAACCGGCTTTTCAAAAGAATCGTAGGGGAAAAAGGCTATCCGAGTCATATTGAAAACGACCTGAAGGGTTTTTCAGCTTTTGCCATCGGAGGAAAAGATGTCGTTCAGGTAGCGAAGATTCTTACGGATTTCGCAAAAAAGCATGAGTCTTTTGCCGTTAAAGCCGGCGTTATTGAGAACAGGTATATCAGCAGAGAAGAAGTCAGGAAGATCGCCAGTTTACCTTCACGTGAGATCATGATAGCGAGAACAGTGAGCACGATTGCAGCTCCTCTGACAGGATTTGTTTTTGTTCTGCATGAAAGGATCAGGAGTTTTGTTGGTGTTCTCGCCGCTATTGCTGATAAGAAAAAAGAACAGTCAAACGCATAACAAAGAAACTCAAGGAGGGTAGAGATGACAGAAAACACAGTAGCCGAAGAAAAAGTTGAGGTGTCTGAAAAGCTTCAGGGCATTATTGACCAGATTGAAAAGCTGACAGTACTCGAGCTTTCTGACCTTGTTAAAGCGCTGGAAGACAAGTTTGGTGTTACGGCATCCGCGCCGGTAGCGTCCGTTGGCGCCATGATGGCCGGTCCTGCTGCAGGTGGAGAAGAGGCAGAGAAAGAAGAAAAAACGTCTTTTAACGTTGTTCTCAAGTCTTCAGGCGATAAGAAAATCCAGGTCATCAAAGAAGTTCGCGCGATAACCGGACTGGGCCTCAAGGAAGCCAAAGAGCTGGTTGACGGCGCGCCGAAAAATGTCAAAGAAGGAGCGACAAAAGAAGAAGCTGAAAAGATAAAGTCTCAGCTAGAGTCTGCTGGTGCGACAGTTGAACTTAAGTAAAAAAATGATGTCTCTGAAAAAATGTCAGTTTGAGAATTTGATTTTCAGCTTGAAGGACAGTCAGAACAATCTGTGGATGACGCGAATCGTCCACAGGTTGTTTCCGTTTTATCAGGTTTTGTGTTCCTCAAAAAAATTTAACGTGAGGTAGTCGAGAATGGTTTATAAAAAACCTTTAGAAAGAGTTGATACGACAAAGTTCAAAGAAACAATCGGCATGCCGAATCTCATCGAGATTCAGCAGAACTCCTATGATATTTTTTTGCAGAAGGACACGCCTCCCGAAAGGCGAAAAAACGACGGGCTTCAGAAAGTCTTCACCGAGATCTTTCCTATCAAAAGCTATGACGGGAACATAACGCTGGAGTTTGTTTCTTATTCCATCGGTGTGCCTAAATATGATGTCGTGGAGTGCCAGCAGCGGGGCCTGACGTATTCAGGCGCTCTCCGGGTAAAGTTTCGTCTTATAGAAAGTGAGGAAGTCAGAGAAGAGGTCGTCTACCTCGGCAATGTTCCCCTCATGACGGTCAGGGGTACGTTCATCATCAACGGAGCCGAAAGAGTTATTGTCAACCAGCTTCACAGGTCGCCGGGTATCTGTTTTGAAAAGACACTGCATCCCCGCGGAACAACGCTTTATTCCTACAGGATCATTCCTTACAGGGGGTCCTGGCTTGAAGTCCAGTTTGATATCCGCGATCTTCTCTATCTTTATGTGGACCGCAGAAGGCGCCGGAGAAAGGTTCTTGTGACAACGTTTCTCAGAGCGCTGGGATATTCCACCAGCGAGGATATCCTCAAGCTTTTCTTTGATTCAAAAGAGGTCGATATTGAAAAAATCAAGACATCGCAGGAGCTCGAAGGGCTTTATCTGGCTTCTGATGTTGTTATCGCTGAGACAAATGCCTCTCTTGCTGTCGCTGGATCAAAGATCGACGAAGACATGATAAAGAACATCAGCGCCTCAGGGATCAGCAAGATCAGGATACTGAAGGATGTTCCTAAAGAATCAACCGTCATTAAAATGCTGGAGAAAGACACGGCCAGTTCACAGGAAATGGCTCTCAAAGAGATTTACCGGAAGCTTCGGCCGGGCGATCCGCCCACCGTCGCCAATGCAAGGGCCCTTATCAAGAGGCTTTTTTTTGATGAAAGAAGGTACAATCTCGGTCGGATCGGCCGCTACAAGCTCAATCAGAAGCTTGATAAAGGGACCAGCCAGGAAGACCTTGAGACGACGACATTGAAAACGGAAGATATAGTTGATGCGACAAAATATTTAATCGATCTGAAAGAGAAAAGAGGAAAAAAAGACGATATCGACCATCTGGGCAGCCGCAGGGTCAGAAGCGTGGGTGAGCTTTTGCAGAACCAGTGCCGCATAGGTCTTGCCCGGATGGAAAGGATGATCAAAGAAAGAATGAATCTTTATGATGTCAACACAGAGACTCTGACGCCTCATAAGCTGATCAATCCGAAAGGCTTTGCCAGCATCGTCAAAGATTTCTTCGGCCGCGGCCAGCTTTCCCAGTTCATGGACCAGACTAATCCGCTGGCCGAGTTGACTCACAAAAGGCGCCTGAGCGCTCTCGGCCCGGGCGGACTCAACAGGGAAAGAGCCGGATTTGAAGTGCGTGACGTGCATTCCAGTCATTACGGCCGCGTTTGTCCTATCGAAACACCGGAAGGCCCCAATATCGGCCTCATCACGTCGCTGAGTTCTTTTGCCTGCATCAATGAATTTGGATTTATACAGACGCCTTACCGCAAGGTCACCAAGGGCCGGATTACAGATGAGATCGAATACCTCAGTGCGGACGAAGAAGAAAAATACGTCATCGCGCAGGCCAATGCCAGACTGGACGCAAGAGGCCATTTTATTGATGAAGCTGTTTCTGTGCGCTTTCAGGGAGACTTTATGAAGATCAGCCCTGATAAGATCCAGTACATGGATGTTTCTCCTCTTCAGCTGGTCAGCGTCAGCGCAGGGCTTGTTCCGTTTCTTGAACATGACGATGCCAACCGCGCTCTTATGGGCTCGAACATGCAGCGCCAGGCTGTGCCGCTGCTTTTCACGAAAAACCCGCTTGTGGCAACCGGACTTGAAGAAAAAGCTGCCCGCGATTCCGGGATCATGATCATTGCGGATGAGAGCGGAACTGTTACGTTCATCGATTCCGAGAGGATTGTCATCGATGGTAAAAGAGAATACAGACTGATGAAGTATATGCGTTCCAATACAGGCACCTGCATTTCACAAAAGCCCATTGTGAAAGTCGGGCAGAAGGTGAAAAAAGGACAGATCCTGGCCGATGGACCGGCGACAGACAATGGCGAACTTTCTCTGGGAAGGAACGTTCTTGTGGCGTTCATGCCCTGGGGCGGATACAATTTTGAAGACGCCATTCTTGTCAGTGAAAAACTTGTCAAAGAAGACAAATACACATCTGTGCATATTGAGGAGTATGAGATCAGCGCGCGGGATACAAAGCTTGGTAAAGAAGAGATCACCCGTGATATTCCGAATGTCGGAGCAGAGGCTCTCAGAAACCTGGGAGAGGACGGGATCATCCGTATCGGGGCTGAGGTCAGGCCGGGGGATATCCTTGTCGGCAAAATTACGCCAAAGAGCGAGACCGAGCTTTCCCCTGAAGAAAGGCTGCTCCGGGCTATTTTCGGTGAAAAGGCTTCAGATGTTCGTGACGCTTCCCTTAAAGCTCCTTCCGGCACAGAAGGGATTGTCATGGACGTGAGGGTCTTTTCCAGGAAAAACGTGGCCAAGAGC
>JAFGJP010000244.1 GCA_016929035.1 Candidatus Auribacterota bacterium
CCGGATGTGTATAACCGGCTTCAGGCGGCGACAAAAAGTGTCACCATGGGCACATGCAGCATACTTTTTGGGACATTTCTTATTGTCGGGTTTACGGCCGCCGGGATGAAGTCCCTTTTATGTATCATCTTTCTTATTTTGACAGCTCCTGTGGCGGCTCACGCCATTTCTCGAGGAGCCCACCGGTCAGGAGTCAGGCTTTGGGATAAAAGTGTCGTCGATATGTATAAGGAAGATAAAGAGGGAGAAGCGTAAAACGCAGATATTCGCAGATCAAACGCAGATGGTCGCAGATAGAATAGAAGAAAATGAAGAAGAAAGGACGTATCTGCGTTAATTTGCGTTGGATTCGCGTAAATCTGCGTTTAGAACGGAGTGAACAGTGAAGTATCCTAAAATAAGAGAACTCGTCGAAGCGATAAAGGCGCTGATAAAAGGCCCTTATACCTCGAGATTTCCTAAAGGGACGTATGTGCCTCATCCGAACTTTCGGGGACAGCCGAAGTACAATGAAGAAAAATGTGTGGGATGCCTTGGTTGCGTCAATGTCTGCCCTGTCGAGGCCCTGGATTATAAGGATTCAATTGACGATAAGGCAAAACCTGTAAGGACGATGATCCATTATACAGATACATGTATTTTTTGCGGCCAGTGTGAAGCGAACTGTATCGCCGACAAAGAGGGGATCAAGCTCTCGAATGACTGGGATCTTGCTTTCTTTGACAGGAAGACGGCCTTTGAAACAATAGAAAAAGAATTGCAGCTTTGTGAAGCCTGCGGTGAAGTCATTGCCTGCAAGGATCATTTGAAGTGGATTTCAGAAAGAATCGGTGAACTGACATACTCCAATCCAACGCTCTACATGTCCCGCCTCAAAAGTCTTGGCATAGTCGATGAGAACATCGTTTCCGCTCTGAAGGACCATGGCCGCTCTGACAGGGTGAAGATTCTCTGCGCACGCTGCAGAAGGGAATCGACGCTGACAACAGAAACGTAAAAAGACTTAAGACCAAGACACAGGACTCAAGACCATCGAAAAATAATATTGTACTTGGAGTGGAATTTTATAACATTAAGTGACGATGAAGGAACTCTTAAAAAATATTCTTAAGGGGAAAGTTGTCATTATGGGTGTTGGCAACCTCTTGCGGGGAGATGACGGGCTCGGGTGCATGATTGTCGATCGCCTGAAAGGGAACGTGCGAGCGCTTTGCCTTGATGCTGGGAGCACGCCCGAGAGTTATGTGGGAAAGATCGCGAAAGACAATGCAGACACTGTCCTTATCATTGATGCCGCGTATCTTGATCGTTCTCCCGGAGATTATGAAATACTTGAAAAAAATAACCTGCGTGGTTCAGGACTTTCGACCCACGATATTTCTCCAGGTGTTTTTTTTGAATACCTTCTTCAGGAGACCCATGCTGATGTTTATATGCTGGCCGTTCAGCCGGAAAAAGTGGGCTTTGGAGAAGAAATGTCAGAAAAAATAAAAAAAGCAATAAGTGAAATTTCAGCCATATTGATGGATATATTAAGCTTGGACAAATAATCTTTTTAAAGATGAAGGTGCTTCGCACAACATTTAAAAGTTTTAGCCACAGAGACACTGAGTCACAAAGTGGAATTTCTGGTTTGAACTTCGTTCGAACAAAAGTTATCTTCTCTGTGTCTTTGTGCCTTTGTGGCAAATTTTTGATCATCTGTGCGTCAGCACTCCTTAATATTTAATTTTAAAAGGATTACGAATATGCACGAGACACATTTGATTGAGCCCATTATCAAAGGAATATCGCAGCACGCGAAAGAAGAAGGGGCGCGTGTTGTGAAGAAAGTCCATATAAAGGTCGGCCTGCTCACGGGAGTGAAAGAAGATTCTTTTCAGGAGACTTTTTCTGTCCTTACAAAAGGGACAATGCTTGAAAATGCAGAGCTGGAGTTTACTTTTTTTCCTGGAACGATTATCCAGGTCCTTTCCTTTGATGTGGAGTAAACGCAGATATTCGCAGATCGAACGCAGATTTGCGCAAATGAAAAATTATGAAATACAATAAGACGATTTTAGCTCTGGGAGCTGATATAAAAAACAGAGCCCTTGTCGCAAGGGGTGATGAGCTTTATTTCTGCCCGGATGTCGGAGACTTAAGTGACGCCCGTAATTATGAGTTTTTCCGGAAAAATATCTCAGCTCTTTTGAAAAAGTTAAAACTTAAGCCCGATATTATTGCGAGTGATCGTCATCCCGGATATTTTTCAAGTCAATTTGCAGAAGAGTCTGCTTTTCTTTTTGCAAGAAAAAACATCCGGCTTAAAATCCAGCATCATCATGCGCACATTGCCAGCGTTCTTTATGAGAACAGCATCTGTAAGCCGGTTCTGGGCGTTTCATTTGACGGAACAGGGTATGGCGATGACGGAAATATTTGGGGCGGTGAGTTTTTACTCGTCGAGAGCAGCAGTTATAAAAGGCTGGCTCATTTCAAATATATTCCCCTAGCAGGCGGAGACAGAGTTGTTCATGAGCCCTGGCGAATAGTCCTGGGAGTTCTGGGAAGGGATGGAAAAAAATATTTAAAAAATGTTTCAGAAAAAGATAAATGTCTGGTATTGAACATGATAGAAAAGAATATCAATGTTCCTCTCAGTTCAAGTGCAGGCAGGCTTTTTGATGCCGCATCAGCTCTCATGGGAATATGTACGCATGCATCCTTTGAAGCAGAAGCGGCAATCAAACTGGAATCTTTGTGCAGAGAAGGAGTGGAAAAGAGCTATCCTTTTAAAAGCATTCAGAAAGATGGCTCTATGATCATTGATTCAGGCTCTCTTTTTTATCATATGCTGGAAGATTTGAAAAGAAAAGAAGATGTGGAGATCATGGCGACAAAGTTTCATAATTCCATGGCGGATATTATTGTATCAACAGTTAAAAGACTTTCTCAACGGCATCATGTCCGCGATATCGCACTCAGCGGAGGAGTTTTTCAAAACAGGTTTTTAAGGACAAAGGTTAAAGAGAAACTGTCTGGGGCCGGCTTTCAGGTCTTTCTGAATAAAGAGGCTGGATCCAGCGACATAAACATTTCACTGGGCCAATATCATGTGTCTTGCTGTTCCTGGAAAAATTAAAAGTATAGAAAAAGATGCGGCTGTTGTCGATTTCGGCGGCGTGAAGCGCAAGATCTCCCTCGGAGTACTTAGCGGAGTCAAAGAGGGAGATTATGTGCTTGTCCATGCGGGTTTTGCCATTGGAAAAGTCAATAAGCAGGAGGCTGTGAATATAAAAAAAGCTTTTAAAGAGCTGAGGAATTGTACAGGATCATAGAGAATGCATTCAAAAACAAAAAAAATAAGGTTGATGGAAGTGTGCGGGACGCACACGATGGCTATCGCGCGTTCCGGGATCAGGAAGCTTCTTCCTCCGGAAATTGAACTGATATCAGGCCCCGGATGTCCTGTCTGTGTGACTTCCCAGGAGGATATTGACAGGGCCATTGAGATCGCAAGGAGAAAAGATGTCATCATGACGACATTTGGAGACATGATGAGGGTTCCTGGAAATGAAACAAGTTTTGAAGAGCTCAAAGCCAGAGGGGCGGACATACGCGTCGTCTACTCCAGCCTTGACGCATTGGAAGCGGCAGAGTCTAACCCGGACAAAAAGGTGGTTTTCATGGGGGTCGGATTTGAAACGACTTCCCCGGCCATTGCTGCAACGGTCCTAGAAGCAAAAAAGAGAAAATTGAAAAACTTTTTTATCCTCTCAAATTTCAAAGTGCTTTTTCCTGCACTTGAAGTCATCGCGAGGTCTAAAAAGGTGGCGATCGACGGTTTTATATGCCCGGGGCATGTGAGCGTGATAACAGGAACGGCTCCATACAAAAATTTTGTCAGGAAGTTCAGGAAACCCTGTGTCATTACAGGTTTTGATGACAGGGATATCGTGAAAGGCATTAAGATGCTGGTCGAGCAGGTAAAAAACCGTGACCCCCGTGTCGAAATTGAATATAAGCGGGTTGTTACCGAGAAAGGCAATGTGCTGGCGAGAAAGAAATGCGGGAAGGTCTTTTCTGTTCGTGATTCTGTCTGGAGAGGGCTGGGGAAAATAAAGAAGAGCGGTCTGAGGTTAAAGAAAGAGTTTAAAAGCTTTGATGGAGAAGCTCACTTCAGAGTAAAACTGCCGAAGGTGAAAAAGGATAAGGGATGCATATGCGGTGAGGTTTTGATGGGATCCAGATCGCCGCTGGAGTGCAGGTTGTTTGGAAAAGTCTGCAGCCCGGCGCGTCCTGTAGGACCGTGCATGGTCTCAACAGAAGGAACTTGCGCGGCGTATTATAAATACAGGTGAACGCAGATTTACGCAGATAATTTTTATATGTTCGATACACGATTAAGATACACATTGAAAAGCAAAATATCCTTCAATCTTTTATTTTTTGATCTTATCGTGTATCCTGTATCTTGTATCCAATATCGAATATGATGGCTCAGAAAATCATCACAATGTCCCATGGGAACGGCGGAAGGCTCATGCATGAGCTTATCGACGTTCTTCGCGTGAAGTTTTCCAACAGGATTTTGAATGAAATGGCAGATGCCGCTGAGCTGGATATAAAAGGAAATCGTCTTGCCTTCACCACAGATTCCTATGTTGTTAAGCCTCTTTTTTTCCCCGGTGGCGATATCGGAAAGCTGGCTGTTTTTGGAACAGTTAATGATATTGCCGTGAAGGGAGCGAAACCTCTTTATATTTCTCTTGCATTCATTATTGAAGAAGGGCTTGATTTCTTGACTTTTGAAAGAATCGCAAAATCGATCCAGGAGGCATCGAGGAAAGCAGGTGTTTTTGTCGTAACAGGCGATATCAAGGTTGTAGAAAGGGGTTCGGCCGATAAGATATTCATCAATACAGCGGGAATAGGCGTCATTGAGTATAAAGGGCGGATCAGCTCCCGCGCAAGAAAAGAAGATGCCATTGTTATCAACGGGAGCATTGGGGAGCACGGCCTAGCGATCCTCAATGCAAGAGAAAATCTTGGTTTTGAGTCCAGCATAAAAAGCGATTGCAGGAATCTGAATCTTGAGGTTAAAAGATGTCTTTCGAAATCGAGGAAAATACATGTCATGCGCGATCTCACTCGAGGCGGACTGGCTACATCGCTGTGTGAAATCGCGAAATCGTCTTCTTTGGGAATCGAAATCGATGAAGAAAGCATTCCTGTGAGAAAGAGCGTTCAAAAAGCATGTGATATTCTTGGATTTGACCCTCTCTATATAGCCAATGAAGGGAAATTTGTTTGTTTTGTCAGTGCAGGTGATGCAGAGAAAGTCAGAAGAGCCATGTCACCCCGGGCCCGTATTATCGGGAGAGTGACATCACAGCATAAGGGTAAGGTCTATTTGAAAACCCGTATCGCCTCCAGCCGTATCCTGCCCATGCTGGAGTCAGACCTTCTGCCGAGGATATGTTAGAAACAGATACACGATTCAAGATATTCGATACAGGATAAAAAGCAAAAAGACAGAATAAAAGGAATCGTTAAACTAGACAGATTTTATCTGCACTTCTTGAAAATTCTGTGCTGAATCTATAATCATTGTGAGAAGCTCTATTTGTCCTAATCTTATCGAAAACCCATCAATTTTAAATTTTTTTATTCTTGTCTTTTGCTTCTTGCTTTTCAATCTTGCATCGTGTATCGTGTATCCTGTATCATGCATCATGTATCGATTATTTACCCCGTTAGAGAACATAGTTATCTAACGGGGTTTACTTAAGGATTCTTTTGCTGTCCTGTAACCGATATCGATGATTTCTTTGGCCCTGTAAAATTCCCAGGTCGCGATGTGGCCTGTTTCAGGCGAGATGATGATGTCAGCACCCTTCATTCTGCTTCTGGCGATTTCATACTGCATGACATAGAAAGACTGGATAAGGGCGATCGTGATGCTCGGCATGTCGGGATCAGCTTTTGTTATATCGAAAGAAAGG
>JAFGJP010000245.1 GCA_016929035.1 Candidatus Auribacterota bacterium
GGTCATTCTTGCTGTTTTGCTTATTCTCATCTTTACTTTTTACTCTTCAGTTGTAAAAGGGATAGCTTTTAAAAAGCGCTTTATCGAAATGCTGGTTATCAGCATGAGCGTTGCATGTTTAAGCTTTCTCATAGGACTTATAGTGAAAAAAGCTATGGGCGTTGATATTTAAAAATATTCACCCGCTTTTGTCCGGACTTCGTTGAGGCTTCGGCGATTTTTTACAGAAAGGAGATAAAATGAAACGTTTCTTGTCCTGGCAGATGACATTTGCTTTGATCCTGATCGTCTTATCTGTGGTTTTTTATTTCATCCATTATTTCATTTTTAGAGACGTCCATCATATTTTCCTTTATCTGATAGGCGATATCGGCTTTCTGTTCCTTGATGTCCTGATAGTCATGCTGGTCCTTCACCGCCTGCTCGAGCATAGAGAAAAACAATCGATACTGAAAAAACTGAACATGGTTATAGGAACTTTCTTCAGCGAGGTGGGCACTGAGTTCTTAAAGAAATGCTCCCTTTTTGATCCGGAAATGGCAGACATGGGACGCCAGCTTGTCATAAAAAAAGACTGGACAGATAAAGATTTTTTAAAGGCAAGCAAGTCCATACAAGGTCATAAAAGCGAAATAGACAGCAGGAAGGGAAACCTTCATGAAGTCAAAGATTTTTTGGTGGGCAAAAGGCAGTTTCTTCTTAATCTCTTGGAAAACCCTAATCTTCTTGAGCATGAATCATTCACTGATCTGCTCTGGGCTGTTTTTCATCTGACCGACGAGCTGGCGCATAGAAAAGATCTCAACAAATTGCCCGACACGGATTATCAGCATCTTTCCGGAGATATAAAAAGGGCTTACCAGAAGTTAATCGTGCAGTGGCTTGATTATATGAAGCATCTTAAAAAGGATTATCCCTATCTTTTCTCGCTGTCCATGAGAACAAATCCTTTTGATTCGAACGCGTCTGTGGAAGTTAAATGATACGAAAGGAGGTAACAAGTGGCAAAGGTCAAAAACGTTGGAGAAGTCTATAAATGTGATATCTGCGGCAATGTTGTGGAAGTCAAAGAAGTCGGCGGCGGCGAGCTGGTGTGCTGCCAGAAGCCGATGACAAAAATAAACGGTTAAACAAAAAAGGAGGATAAAAGATGGAACAGAATATTTGTGGAAGAGTCCACATGCCGGTCATAGGCGAAAAAGCCCCTGCGTTTGAAGCAGACACAACGCAGGGGAAGATCAGGTTTCCTGAGGATTACAAGGGCAAATGGGTCATCCTTTTCAGTCACCCGGCTGATTTTACCCCGGTCTGCACAACCGAGTTTATGACCTTCGCGACCATGGAAAAGGAATTCGAAGCGCTGAACTGCAAGCTCATCGGTCTTTCCATTGACAGCCATTACAGCCATATTGCCTGGCTGAGGACCATCAAGGAAAAAATCGATTATAAAGGCATGAAAAACGTGGAAGTCAATTTTCCGGTTATCGCTGACCTGACAATGGATGTGGCGAAAAAATTCGGGATGGTCCAGCCTGAAGCCAGTAATTCCAGCGCGGTCAGGGCCGTATTCTTTATCGATCCGAATCAGAAAGTCAGGGCTTTGATGTATTATCCGTCATCTTCAGGAAGAAATTTCCAGGAGATAAAGCGGCTGCTCATCTCCATGCAGACCGGAGAGAAGCATAATGTGGCCACTCCTGCTGACTGGCAGCCGGGCGATGATGTCATTGTTCCTCCTCCGGGGTCCTGCGGCACAGCAAAAGAGAGAGTTGAAGGAGCCGACAAAGAAGGCATCAAGTGCCTCGACTGGTTCATGTGCTTCAAGCCGCTTAAGCTTAAGTGAAAAGAGAAAAAAATCTTTGTGAAGTGTTTTCAGATATGCCATAATCTGTAAACGATTCCAGAAAATTCAGAGACTTTTTCCCGGAGGGAAGGATTACTGTTTAAACCAATAAAAGGAGGAATCCGCAATGGGTACAAAAGGCAAGGAAATCGTGGGAGTTGACGTAGAAAAACTCATCAAGCTGCTGAACAGGGCCTATGCTGACGAATGGCTGGCTTACTATCAGTACTGGGTCGGCGCAAAAGTCGCCACCGGCAGGATGAGAGGCATTGTGGCCGGAGAACTGGAAGAGCATGCTAATGAAGAATTGAAGCATGCCGGGATGCTGACAGAAAGGATCATCACACTGGGAGGCACGCCTCTCTTAAAGCCGGAGGACCTGCTGGAGCAGACAAACTGCGGTTACGATGAGCCGAGCGATCCGAGCACAGAAGCGCTTCTCAAGCAAAACATCAAGGGCGAGCAATGCGCTATTGAGACTTACAAAAAGCTTCTGGATTTCGTGAAGGATAAAGATCCTATCACATACCATATCGTCCTGGAGATCCTCGAAGAAGAAGTCGAGCATGAAGAGGATCTGGAATCTCTGCTCTCAGATATGTCATAAAGTAGAAACTGAGCTTGACCACGGAAAAGAGCTGTCAAAGGCCATGGAAAAAGAGATCAAGCTGAAACCCATAGGCATCATCCATACGCCTTATAAAGAGCCGAAGGGCATACCTATTCAGGGGAAGTTTGAAAAGGGCGTGACCGGTCAGGCTGAGCTTTTTCCGGAGTACCATCAGGGGCTTAAAGATATTGACGGGTTTTCGCATATTATCCTGATTTATTTTTTTAACAGGTCAAAAAACGAAAACCTTACGGGTAGTCCTTTTCTCGAGGATGAAACACACGGCATATTTGCCATAAGGAGCCCCCACAGGCCGAACCATATAGGATTTCCCATCGTCAAATTTGAAAAGGTCATTGATAATATTGTGACTTTTTCTGAAGTGGATATATTGGATGGCACGCCCCTGGTGGATATCAAGCCTTATGTTTCTCATTTTGATTTAAGAGAAAATGTGAAAAACGGCTGGCTTGAAAGGCATTTTAATGATGGAAAGATTCCTGAACGAGCCAGGTTGGATTAGGCATACTTTTTTTGTCTTATTTGCATTTCAAATTTAAAAACTTTAATTTTTCTTCTTTCCTTTCGGTTGTGTTTATGAAATATTCAGGCTAATGAGATTATGGTCTATACATCCCATGTATCTTGATAAGGCTGGTCTTATTGCCCTCTGGAGGGAATCTTTACTTGCTCAAAAAGTTCTTTCCAGTAAAACAAAAGGATACCAAAATCATCCTCAATTAAAGAGATTTAAAAATCATACTGAACCAGGCAAAGCTATCGGTCATTATCTTTATTTTGTCTACGATGAAGCTTCCAAAAGAGGATATCATTTTTCCAAAGAAAAAATCCTTTATTCTTCAGGACAAATCCCTTCATTGATTGTTACAGAAGGCCAATTGCAGTATGAATTTCAGCATCTGAAAAGAAAACTGAGGAAAAGAGATCCTTCAAAATATTTTGAATTATTTGAAATAAAAAAAATAGAACCTCATCCTCTTTTTAAAGTCATAAAAGGAAGCATCGAGTCATGGGAAAAGGTGGAAAAGAAAATTAAAGTTTAAAATGTAAAATTTGAAATTATAAAAAGCGGTTAACCCTTCTTTTTTCTTTTCCAACGGACAAAACGAACTAATAAGCTTCGCTAGGTGATAGGTCATAGGTGATAGGAAAGGAGCTAAAACCATTCGCTCTTTGAGCGAATCTAAAAAACCTCTCTGCGTTCTTTGTGTGCTCTGTGGTGAACTTCCTTTTTTCTTTCCTATTTCCCTTAGTATCCTTCGCAGCTAACCATTTTTTATTTTTTTTTGTTTTCCAACGGACTAAACGGGCCTAACGGACTAAACGTTTCTTTTCCCAGACTCCATCTGGCACTTGGAATCGATGCCGCCGCGGGTGTTATAGACAGTTTCCACGAAAAGGTAATAAGGATTGAGGGCTTTCTTGAGGTCCTTAAAAATGCGGTCCGTCGCTGCTTCCTGATAAATGCCGACATTGCGGAAAGAGACAAGATAGTATTTGTAGGATTTCAGCTCAAGGCACTTCCTGCGGGGAACATAGCGAACGGTCAAAGTTCCGTAATCAGGGAGTCCTGAAAAAGGGCACACAGCGGAAAATTCTTTTGTTGAATACTCCACCATCTGCCTGCCGCCTTTATACGGAAACGTTTCCAGAAAACCCGTTCGGATCTTTTTCGGGCTTTCAAAACTAAACGTCTTTCCTTCTGCTTTAGCCATGATTAAATCCCTTTAATTAACCACGAATTCACCCCGTGATGATCTTCGGTCAAACGGGTCACAGCACGAATGAACACAGATAAAATCAAAAGTTATCAGCCGCGAAGGGACGCGAAAAATTCCAAAAAGAAATGATAAGTTTTAAATGTTGAGTGTTGAGTGAATAAAGAGAAAAAACCATATTAAAATAATTCAAAACGCAAAACTTAACACTTAA
>JAFGJP010000037.1 GCA_016929035.1 Candidatus Auribacterota bacterium
GTGAATGGTTCCCCGGTGGAGAAGAATGATGTGCTTGACAATGGAAAGGCCAAGACCTGTACCTCCAAGTCTACGGGAGCGTGACTTGTCAACAACATAGAACCTTTCGAAAATCCTCGGAATATCTTCCTGGGAAATCCCGATTCCTGTATCAGAAATCTCAACAATGAGATTTCGCATGTTTTTTTTGATCATGATATCAATCGAACCTTTTTCCGTGTATTTAATCGCATTATCAATGATGTTGATAAAAACCTGTTCCATCTTGAAAATATCCATCGTGATTTTCGGCAAATCCCCTTCTGCGCTCAAAGAAAGAATAATATTCTTATCTTTAAGTGAATGGTCGAATATTTTTAATACGTTCTGTATCAGTTTCTTCAAATCAACCTCTTCCATCTCCAGCTCTGCTTCCTTTTCCTCCATTTTTGAGAGAATAAGCAGATCTTCGACAATATTGATAAGCCGGTTGGTATGCCTTTTTATAATATCCAAATATTGCTTATTTTTCTTGTCTATATCCTCTTCCATCGTTTCAACAAAACCTTTGATGGCTGTAAGAGGAGTTCTAAGCTCATGAGATACATTGACAACAAAATCCTTTTTCATCTGTTCAAGCTTACGAAGCTCTGTCATATCAAAGAATATGACGGTGATATTTTCCTGAAGAGGGAGGAATGTGGCACTGCAGATGTAGATGCGACCATGCAGTTCGATTTCTAACTGCTCATTTTTCCTGTCCTGCAGAACGTCTTTGATCAGATCGGCAAAAGACGTCTTTCTTATAACCTCCCAGTAAAACTTATCTTTTGTCTTTTCTATACCCGCTATTTTTTTAAAGCTCTGATTGGACAAGATAACTTTCCCGCTCTTATCCATAACACACAGACCTTCCTGGATGGATGATATAACGCTTCCCAGCTCTTCCTTCTGCTTGGATATCTCTGAAAAAAGAGCTTTGACCTTCGCTGTCATGAAATTAAAACTCTCTCCCAGTTCATTCAACTCATCTTTGTTGGAAAGACGGACAGAAACATCAAAATCTCCAGTAGCAACCTTTCTGGCAGCCAGGCTCAACTCTCTGACTGGCCGCGATAATGTCCTGGAAAATATAATCGAAGCGACAATCGATAAAAGAATGATGACAACAACAATCTGTATGATGTTTTTTTTGAACTGTCCGAGGAAGTACCGGATATCTTTGAGAAAAAGGCTTACGCGAAGAATGCCTTTGATTTCATCTTTGCTCTTTATGGGAATAGCGACATAAAGCATGTCCTCTCCCACAGTTGTGCTGTAGCGAATAGACGAACCATAACCTTCGCCCAGTGCCCGGATGATTTCTATCCGGTTCCTGTGATTTTCCATGGAATGCGGATCTTGTTCCGAGTCAGCCAGGACTTTTCCATCGATACCGATGACCGTGATGCGGACATGTAGGGCTTTCGCTGTTTCTTTTATCTGTGCGTCCAGCTTTTCAACATCATCTTTTTCAATGAATGGAAAAACCTGTTTTTCCATGAGTTGAGCAAGTTTTTCAAGATCATTCTTCAGGCTCTCGATATGAAATGTTCTGACCATGCGGAAGGAAAAGGTCAATATCAAAAAAGACAGAAAAAATATGATAAAAAGGTGACCGATGATTAACTTGGAAAAAATCGTTCTTTTCACTCGTCTATCTTGTACCCAATGCCCCGGACATTCTTGATAAACATGGAAGCGCTCCCCAGCTTTTCCCGGAGGTGGCGTATGTGAACATCAATGGTTCTGTCTATGACAACCTTCTCATGTCCCCAGAGAAAGTCCAGGATCTCATCCCTGGAAAAAACACGTCCCTTTCTTGTGGAAAGAAGCTTGAGGATCTTGAACTCCGTAGCTGTCAAATCAACCGTCTTATCCTTGATTCTGACTTCATATTTTTCAAAATCAATTGTCAATTGATTCCCGACCGTTGTTATGCCGGTTCCTTCAACCTTTTTTTGCCTCCTCAGAACAGCTTTCACTCTTGCGACAAGTTCTTTTGGAGAAAACGGTTTTGTCACATAATCATCAGCACCCAGCTCAAGCCCGATGATTTTATCTGTCTCTTCGGCTTTGGCTGTTAGCATAATAATGGGGACAGAAGAATATTTCTCTTTGGATTTGAGGAACTTGCAGACATCCAGACCGTCAGTGTCAGGCAGCATCAGGTCAAGGATGATGAGATCAGGGATGCGCTTTTCGAGAAATTTAAAAAATTTTTCCGCTTCGAGAAATCCCTCGGCCAGAAACCCTGACTTTTTCAGATGAATCAGGACAAGCTCGAGAATATCCGGCTCATCATCGACAATCGCAATAAGTGTGGCCATAGGGCTTTGGGCTTCCTCTGTTTTTTTTATTATACCTTTTCTTATTCGTGTTGCAATCATAATTGAGACCTGTCTTTCCGTATGTTTTTAAATAGTTAACTCGTGATAAACCTTATCTGATGGTTTTTCTTCAATAACAACGTCTTTTTTATACAACTTACTGGCTCTAAAAATAGTCTGTACAATGTTTTGCCAGTTGTGTCTCGAAGACACCCTTTCTCTGGCCATGGCTCTCATCCGCTTGTATTGTTCAGGAGAATCTGTTATCAAATCCAGACCGTTTTCAATCGCCTTTTGCCACTCCACTTCAGAGTCAGCCCTGACAATATAACCTGTCCGAGCATGTTCAACAAGTTCCTGTGGACCTCCTGCATCTGAAACGATAGCCGGAAGCCCGCATGCCTGAGCTTCAAAAACCACCATGCCAAACGTATCGGTTATGCTGGGAAACACGAAAAAATCTGCGCCGGAATAAATTCCAGGAAGCAATTTACGGTCGAGCTGATGCGCAAAATAAATTCTCTTTATCTCTTTAGCTTTGTCTTTCAGTTCCAGAAGATAAGGACCGTCTCCGACGATGAGAAGGTTAACACCCTTTCTCTTTTCTGCTATACGGCTGTAAACATCAAAGAGAAATTTCAAATTTTTATCTTTGGATATTCTTCCAACGTAGAGCAAAACAGGTCCATCCTGTATCCCGAACCTTTTCCTGATGTATTCTCTGCCGTTTTTTTCAGGATAAAAAAGATCCTGGTCAATCCCTCTTCGAAAAAGGCTCATCTTATTTCTATCATATCCTCTTTGTTCAAGGATATCCTGGTACTTTTCAGTTGGTACATTGATCTCATCCATCAAAGAATAGAAATACCGCAGGGAGTCTTCAATCATCTGAACAATAGACTCATCATCGATTATCTCCGAGGCCTGGAGCGAAAAATCCGTGTGAAAGACTCCGGTACACTTGATATTAAGAAGCTTTGCCGTCAAAAGTCCGAGTAGTCCGACTGTTCCGGGAGTTGAAATATATACCTCTGTCGGCTCATAATCATAGAGAAGTTTGATTGATTTTAATAAAGACGGAACTTTCAGAACATACTGCTCGTAATACGGGAGCTGAAATTCATGAATGACCGGAAGATTGAGAATATTCGGCGGCAGATTACCGTTGACATCGTCTTCTGCAAGAGACGTCACTATTCTCATGTCCTCATGGGCAAAGTAAGCTGTCCACCCCATCTTTATCAATGTTGCAGAAATGCCGTTCAGATCATTCAGAGTATCAGTAAACCAGAGGATTTTTTTTCTTTCTGGAAAATCTTTTTTTCCAAACTTTTTGATCAGGGTATCAAGAATGACACGTCCCTGAGTCAGGTGCTTGAGCGTTGAGAAAAAGGGGAGAGCGAGAAATATCCCGGAAATAGAGGAGGTTATGTTTTTAAGGATATTCTCGATATCCCCCTTTTTCAAATCTTGTTCCAGAGAAGAGAGAAGAATGCTGAAAAATCCGTCTGAAATATTCGCTATTTTTTCGTAAACAAGCTGAAACTTAACTTCAACGCTCTGCCCCTTTCCTTTTCTAAGCTCTTCAATAAGCTCGATAATATTGTTATTGACCGTATCCTCTTTTATTCCGTTCAGGGTTTTTAGCTTTTTCATCTTCAGCCGATCACTCAGGCTGAACTTTTTTTCTTCAAAGACATTTTCTGTAATCTGCCTAAGCAACGATTTCGCAAGGACACCGCTTTTATTTCTTGAAAAATCATACGCGACTTTATAAATGGAAAAAGCCAGCGACTGATAGTTGTTATGACGGCCAGCTGCGCAGGTTTTTTTGTTTTTCAGTGATTCCAAAAAGCTGACGATGTTGTTCTCCTCTGAACATGTATATGTTTTGCCGATAAAGATCCCGCCGTGGTCATCTGAGCCGCCTGTAAATCCTTTAACCCAGGGATCACTGCTGAAAGGCTCTATTTTGTAAGTTCTGTACAAATCTTCGATGTGAGCCGGGCTCAGATTCTGTAAAACGTGCATCCATGTCATATTGCTGGCCTTGCTGCGAGCTCCATTGATTCCTTCAAACACATCAAAAAGAAGTATCAGCTTTTCCAGGTGCTGAAGGGTTAACCGATTATTGACAGAATATGTCGCATGAGCGATAGAATGAGCCAGGTTCCTCTCCCTGAGAAAATCTCGGAGCTCGTAGATGTCTTTTCTTCTTTTTTGAACTTCCTGAAAATCACCTTCCGTCAAGCCGTATATAAGGATATGGATCTTGCACCTGTCTTCCGGGAAATAGGCCGTTGATTCTACCCCTGTAAAAACCTGCTCAGGATATTTTTCCTTAAGATAAAGAGAGCCTTTGATGCAATTGTGATCTGTAAGCGTAATAAACGACATCCCGTTCTGCAGAGCTGTTTCATAGATAAAATCAGGCTCTGTATAGGATTCGCTTGCCCCTATTCTTTGGAGAAACCATTCCGAAGGGTGCTCGGAAAATTTTGAATGCACATGTAAATCAGTCTTTTTCATAGATAACACCTTTTGTTCCTTATCTCTATATACAAATCTTGCGTAAATTATTGAAAAATATAAGGTTAATTTTTGGTTAATTTTTTGAATAGAAAAAAGGGGCTATTACTGCCTGTTTTCGAAGTACTTTCTGTAACTTTCTCTGGTCAAACCACTTTCTTCAGCCTGTTTGAGAAAGGTATCAAGGGCCTTTTTAAGATGAGGAGCACTTTGGCTTAAGCCGTAGGCGATCTTTTCCAGCTTTTCAAAGGTGAAGGCGATATTGACAGCCGGATCATTATTTTCTAGAATCATGGCTGTCGGCAGATCAAGGATGCAGGCATCGATCTCTCCTGATTTGAGAGCAGAAATCATCTCTTCGTCGCTGCGGAACTCCTTGGTTGAGCTTACCTGAATCGTTTTAGCCGTCTCTTCATAGGTTGTCCCTGGCTGAAATCCTAATATCTTGTCTGCAAGGTCTGCTGCTGTGCTGACCGATGAGCCGTCAAGAGTGACAAGCACTTCTGCGTTCGTGAGGCAGGGATAGGAAAAAACAATAAGCTCCTCCCTTGCTTTTGTCATGGTCATGCCGCAGGCGATGATATCTCCTTTTTTACCAAGAAGGCCGGGAATGAGATCATCGTAGTTATCCAATGGCAAAATATCCATGGAAAGGTTCATCCTTCCCGCAAAAGATGCGATGAGGTCATGATCAAAACCGGCCCATTCCCCGCTTTCGTCTTTAAAGAAAAAAGGCTTGTAATCCTGGATAAGAACCGTAAGTTTTCCCGGCTGAACAAGTTCGCCTTTTATAAAAGATTCAGACTCCTTCTCTTTCTTTTTCAAGGTCAGGTCTAACCACATCTGCGTCCCCTGCTCGTCCGGATAATCTTTCAAAGCAGTCTGAAAAATAGTCAGGGCTCTGTCCCATTCCTTTTTATTCACCAGTTCCTGTCCTTCACGGATGAGTTCATCATAGGATTTCTCCTGCATGTCTCTTTTAACCTTCAGTGCCTCACTGCTCTTCTCTTTGTAAGATGGTCTTATTTTGAAAAAATAAAAAGACAGAGATGCTGAGAAAACGATCAAAATTATTAAAAATAATGAAAATATTTTCTTGTTTCCTCTTCCCTGCGATAAGACGGTTTCTTCTTTTAACGTCTTGCGCATCGTCTCTGTGAATAAGACTTTGTCTCTCTTTAAAAGGTCGATAGCGCTGACAACTTCTTTTGGGTTTTGAAAGCGCTCATCAGGATTCTTGCGGGTCAATTTCAGGATTAGCGACCTGAGGGCTTCGCTGAGATCCTTTCTGAGATCCTTTGGATCGGAAATCGGCGTATAGACCTGCTGATGAAATATCTCGACTGCTGATTTTCCTTTAAAACACGTCTGCCCTGTGACAAGAAAAAACAAAATCAGCCCAAGCGCATAAAGGTCGCTTCTGATATCCACCTTTTCGCCCTGTATCTGCTCCGGGCTCATGTAATGAGGCGTCCCGAGAAGGGCACCTGTCTGTGTTATGGCCTGTGTTTCACCAGCTGCATGCTTGGCCAGGCCAAAATCCATAACCTTGATAATACTTTTATTCGTTATCATGACATTATCCGGCTTAAGATCGCGGTGAACGATGTGTTTTTCGTCTGCCTCAACAAGTGCTGAAGCAATGTCGCAGACAATTGAAAGAGCCCTCTCTTCAGAGAGAGGCCCTTCCCGATTCACCAGATCTTTTAATGTCTCCCCTTCGACAAACTCCGTTATCATATAAAGAAGATTCCCCTCCTGCCCGACATCATGAACCTGGAGAACATGAGGATGGCAGAGCCCTGCCGCTGACCTGGCTTCCCTTAAGAAGCGCGATACAAAATCATCACTTTTTGAAAGATGAGGAGAAAGAAACTTGACAGCGACTTTTCTGGAAAGAGACGTCTGCTCGGCCTCGTAAATAACGCCCATGCCGCCTTCACCGATCTTTTTCAAGACCTTGCATCCGCCGATGATCTTTCCGCTATAGTCCTGCATAAAATCTCCAAAAAAGTTGACTCATTTTACCATATATCGTTCAACCTGTATATTTCATAAACAGAGAGAAAGAGGATTAAAAAGTGGCAAATCGAAGGTGTGCTGACGCACAATGATTGTAAATCTCACCACAGAGAACACAGAGAAAAAAAGATAA
>JAFGJP010000246.1 GCA_016929035.1 Candidatus Auribacterota bacterium
AAAGGTTTTGCCGGATCCCTGAAAGAAGCATTTAAAAAATATATTGGACATCTTGCTCCTGCTTATGTGGCGAAGAAACAAAAAAAGCTCCCTGAACTTGTAAAAATAATCAGGGATTGCGGAGGGATTCCCGTCATCGCCCATCCGGGACTGCAGGGTCTTGATAAAGAACTGCAGGCTCTCAAGGACAGCGGCATCGAAGGTGTTGAAGTCTTCCATCCTGACCACGCGTCAGCCCTCACACAGAAGCTTCTTGAAGAATCCGAACGTTTGTCTCTTCTCATCACGGGAGGTTCTGACTACCACGGCTCAGCCAAGGAAAACCTTCCTCTTGGGATTATCCGGCTCCCCTGCCGCTATGCCGTCAAGCTCAAGGAGGCGCACCGTGCAAGGGTTCACTAGGTCCCTCTATGACAAAGTCAAAAGCGGGCTTCGGAAAACAAGAGAAAGCCTGACAGGCCGTTTCCTGAGAATTCTGCCGCCAGGCTCCGGCATCCATGAAAAGCTGGAAGATATTGAAGAGATTCTCATTGAGTCGGATCTTGGAATTGAGCTTTCGCAGAAAGCTCTCGGATTTCTTGAAAACAGCTGCCGGGGAGGGAAAGGATCGGCACAAGGCGAGCTGATGAAGAGTCTTCAGAACTTCCTGCTTTCACATTGTCTCAAAACCTCTCGCTCGATCAGGGAAAACCCTTCTCTTTCTGTAGTTGTTTTTATGGGGATAAACGGCACAGGAAAAACCACAACCCTTGCCAAAACAGCCAGAATTCTTCTGGATAATGGGAAAAAAGTCATACTGGCCGCCTGCGACACGTTCCGTGCGGCAGCCATCGAACAGATTTCTCTCTGGGGCGAAAAACTTGGAGTGAACGTGATCAAAAGCTCTTACGGGGCCGATGCGGCCAGCGTCGCTTTTGATGCCATCGATTCGGCAAAAGCCAAAGCTGTCGATTATCTTCTGATTGACACAGCCGGACGCCTGCACAGCAGAAAAGAGCTCATGGAAGAGCTCAAAAAGATTCTTCGTGTCTGCTCAAATAAAATACCGCCTGACCATATCGAAAAGTTCTTTATTCTCGACGGAACGGCCGGACAAAACGGCCTCACCCAGGCTAAAGCTTTTTATGAAGCGGTCGGAATCGACAGCATTGTTGTTACAAAGCTCGACGGAACAGCAAAGGGCGGTGTTGTCATAGCTATTGAAAATCAGCTGAATGTTCCTGTAAAATTCATAGGAGTCGGTGAAGGAATGGATGACCTCATCCCATTTGATGCAGAGGTCTTTGTTGAAGCAATGTTAAAATAATGCTTTATATGCAGTTTCAAAATCATAAAAAATATATGCAGATGGCTTTCAGGGAGGCAAAAAAAGCGGGAAACAGGACCCGCACGAACCCCCTTGTCGGCGCTGTTATCGTGAAGAACGGAAAAGTCATTTCCAGGGGCTACCATTCTTTTTTCGGCGGGCTTCATGCGGAAGAAGTCGCTCTGAAGAAAGCCGGAAATAAAGCGAAAGGGGCTGACCTCTTTGTGACTCTTGAGCCCTGCTCAACATTCGGCAAAAGGCCGCCCTGCACTCATCTGATACAAGAATACGGCATAAAGTCCATTTATTTCGCCTCTTACGACGTCAACCCCGTTCATTCACACAAGGCGGCAAATATCCTGAAAAAAAAGGGTATCGCTGTCCATCAGATTCCCTTTGAAAAAGAGCAGAATGAGCTGAACGCGCCCTATATCAAATGCATGACATCCCATATCCCCTTTATCATCCTCAAGGCCGGATTGACGCTTGACGCAAGGCTTTGCGATCAAAAAGGAAATTCAAAATGGATTACGTCAAAAGCATCTCGAGTTATTGCTCACTCCCTTCGCGCCCGCGTTAACGCTGTTCTCATAGGAGCAAAAACATTCAACAGCGACAATCCGAGGCTGAACATCCGGTTAAAAAAGAGGAATCCCTTTGACGAACCGGACAAAATAATTCTTTCATCCAGCGGAAAGCTCAATCCTCGCCACCGTCTTTTTGATCAAAGGCTAAAAAAATCCCGAGTGATCGTGGCGACCACACCTCAGGGGAAAAAGCACTTTCTCAAACTTTTTAAAGAAGTCCCCCGGCATGTTTTTATTGAAACCTTTCAATCCTCATCAAAAAAATTCCCCTTAAAGCCTCTTTTGAAAAAGCTTGTCAGGCGCTACTGTGTTTCGTCTCTTCTCGTCGAAGGAGGCGCCGATACGCTTTCACTTTTCTTCAATGCCGATCTCTACGACAGAATCGTCCTCTTCTATTCGCCACGCTTTTTTGGGACCGGCAGGAAAACCTGTCCCCTTTTTTCCCGGAAGACGACCCATCTCGCGTCTCAAAATCTGCGCCACAGGATATCCTGCATCCAGAGGACAGGACCGGATGTTATGCTGGTCATCGAAAGAAAGAAGACCTCTCATTGATAATTTTTCTTTACCTTTTTGCCCTCACATTCTATTATGATGGCTTTTATTCCTCGTTTTTTGACTTTTTTATTTCATTGACCCCTCCTTTGTATGCAAGGGTGGTGTTAACGTGATCGACCATAGACAACGTCCTGAACAACAAGGGCTTCAGGATTAACAGGATTTACGGTCCTGGACCCCAGCGGTTCATGACAGACAGTTTAAACCAATGAAAACAGCAGAAATACTTCTGGTTCTCAATGCGCTTGGCGGCCTGGGCATGACCGATCTGGAAAACCTTCTTTGTCCAGGGCTCAGCCTGATAGAATTTCTGCGCCGTCAGCCTCTTTGTCTGTCCGAGGTTACCAAAAAACTGAAGCGCTCTCCATCGCTGCATTCAAGGCTTCTCGACTATCAAGAACATTTCGATCTCAAGAAAGAACTGTCTCTTTGCGACAAGCTGGGGATACGCATCCTTTATTGCTTTGAAGAATCTTATCCCCAGGATCTCCTGCACATTCACAATCCTCCTCTCGTTCTTTACGTCCAGGGCAGCTTTACCTTTCAAAATCTGCTGGGAATAGCTGTCGTCGGTTCAAGAAAATGCTCTGTGAAAGGACGAACGCTTTCATTTAAGATCTCCGCGGACCTTGCCTCTGCAGGGATGACCGTCATCAGCGGACTCGCTTTGGGAATCGATGCAGAAGCTCACAGGGGAGCACTTTCCGCGTGCGGAAGGACCATCGCTGTTCTCGGAAGCGGGCTCGCGAATATTTATCCCAGGGAAAATCTGTCTCTTTCTGAAGAAATCAGGTCACACGGCGCTTTGATATCAGAGTTTTCCATTAATGCAAAACCGCTTCCCCACAATTTTCCAAAAAGAAACCGTATCATCAGCGGCCTTTCAAAAGGAGTTCTTGTCGTTGAGGCAAAAGAAAAGAGCGGATCTCTCATCACGGCAAAACTGGCTGCAGACCAGGGGAAAGAGGTCTTCAGCGTTCCGGGAAATCCTCTCGAAGGTCTTTCAAAAGGGACAAACGCTCTCATCCGCGACGGTGCCCGCCTGACGACCTGCGCTGAAGACATCCTCGAAGAGCTTTCTCTCCTGCACGGCCAGCTCAGCATGCCTTTTGCGTCAGTCTCCTCGGCCGATTTTCCTCATCATGTTTCACCTGATGAAAAAATGGTGCTTTCTCAAATGGACATCTCTCCTCGTCCGCTTAGTGTCATTTCTTCTAACTGCCAGATGAATATTCAGCAGTTATCCCACATCCTATTGACATTGGAATTAAAAAAATATATAAAAGTCTATCCAGGCAACCGTTATGGTTTAAACTACAGACGAACGTCAACACAAAGGGAATGCTTATGAAAAAAAATCTTGTTATTGTGGAATCACCAGCAAAGGCAAAGACCATCAACAAGTTTCTCGGCAATCAGTTTTCCGTAAAGGCATCAATGGGGCATGTCCGCGATCTGCCTAAAAACAGCTTTGGTATAGACACCTCGAACGACTTCAGACCGACCTATGTCGTTCTATCAAACAAGAAGGATGTTGTCAAAAAGCTGAAAAATGAAGCCAAAAAGGCCGATAAGATATTTCTCGCGCCCGACCCTGACAGGGAAGGAGAAGCCATAGCCTGGCATCTTTCTGAGATTCTCGATAAGGACATGTCGACGATTTACAGGGTCACTTTCAATGAAATCACAAAAAAAGCGGTTCTCCAGGCTTTTCGATCTCCGGGCAAGCTCGACGCTAACAAGATCAACTCTCAGCAGGCGAGAAGGCTTCTCGACCGCATTGTCGGCTACAAAATCAGTCCCTTTCTGTGGAGAAAAGTGGCCGGCGGACTCAGCGCCGGACGCGTTCAATCAGTTGCCGTCAAGCTTATTTATGACCGGGAAAAAGAAATAGAAGCTTTTCAAAGCGAAGAATACTGGACCATCCAGGCAGAATTCAAGAAAGACGACATCTGCTTTCTTTCCGCTCTCTCGAAAATCCATCATAAGAAACCTGAGATCAAAAACGAGACAGCTGCAAAAAAGCTGTGTGAAGAGATCGAAAGACAAAAGACCTATCACGTTTCCAGGATCAAGGAATCTGTCAAGGAGAAGAATTCGCCACCTCCCTTTATCACTTCAACGCTTCAGCAAACAGCCGGAGCCAGACTCAGATGGCCTGTTGGAAAAACCATGCAGGTTGCCCAGCAGCTTTACGAGGGCATTGAACTTGGGGAAAGCGGACCGACGGGTCTGATTACTTATATGCGAACGGACTCGTTCCGCGTATCAAAGGAGTTTCAAAAGGAAACGCTGGATTACATCTCTCAAAATTTTGGAAACGATTATGTCCCTCATAAACCCAATATCTTCCGCTCAAAAAAGGGAGCGCAGGAAGCCCACGAATCCATACGGCCGACACTGCTAAAAAAGCCCGAAGAGCTTAAGGAATTCCTGAACAATGATCATTTCCAGCTCTATTCTCTCATCTGGCAAAGATACGTTGCCAGCCAGATGTCGCCTTCCAAGCAAAAAACGGTCACAGCAGAGGTTACAGGCGGACACTTCCTCTTCACGACTTCTGCAACAACGATTCTTTTTGATGGCTATCTTTGTGTCCTTAAGGATGATTCATCAAACAGCGAAAGCTTTAAAAACAATGAAAACAGCAGGAATAATATTTTCCCCGACGTAAAAAAAGGGGATAGCTGTGAAGTTCTGAAAACCATACCGGAACAGCATTTTACCAAGCCGCCCGCACGATATACCGAAGCCACTCTTGTCAGAGCTTTAGAAGAAAAAGGTATCGGCCGCCCCAGCACGTATGCTCCCATCATTCAGACGATCATACGTCGAAACTACGTCAGGAAAGACACCGGCAAGCTCATACCTACAGAGCTCGGGAATATCGTGACTGAACTTTTGACAAAAACATTCGAAGCAATCATCAATGTCAAATTTACCGCCGAAATGGAGCAAAAGCTGGACGAAATCGAAACGGGAAAATGTTCATGGGTCGATGTGCTCAAAGATTTTTATCAGCCGTTCATTACTCATCTTATCAGCGTTCAGAAAAAAATCAAAGGCCCCCGGGAAATGGTGACGCAGTCGGATATCACCTGTGAAAAATGCGGAAAAAACATGGTCGTCAAAAGAAGCCGGCTCGGGAAATTTCTCGCCTGTCCCGGGTTTCCTAACTGCAAAAACGTGAAAGAGTTCGACTATGATGAACAGGGAAGGATAATTGTTCTCCTTCCTGAAAAGACAGGAAAAACGTGTCCCTCCTGCGGGAAAAATATGATCGTCAAGAACGGACGTTTCGGGAAATTTCTGGCCTGTGAAAATTATCCGCAATGCCGGCATACGGAACCCCTCCCGACAGGATACCGATGTCCACGGGAAGGATGTTCCGGCGATGTCGTAAAAAAATTCTCTAAGAGAGGACGTGTTTTCTTTGGATGCAGCCAGTATCCTGATTGTCACTACATGGCGAATTCTCTCGCCAAGGTGCAGGACGATATAAACAAGAAAAATGAAAAAGAAACACAAAGCAGCAAAGACTGACTTCAGAAAAGACATTGAAGACTACCTTCAGTATCTGCGATATACAAAAAATTACTCCCTGAAGACCCTTGAAAATTATCGTGTTGACCTTCTTCAGCTCTGTCGATTTCTGAACGCAGAAAACATCACGTGCCTTTCAGAAATCTCCCATTATGATATTCGTAAATTCCTTCTTCATTTTTATCAGAAAAGGGCCAGCAAAAGCACGATATCAAGAAAGATTTCGGCTCTTAAATCATTTTTCAAGCATCTTAAAAGAGAATCAATGATCAAAAAAAACCCCCTCACAAGGATCTTTCTTCCAAAAAAAGAAAAAACACTTCCTGCCTTTCTGACCGTTGGAGAGATGACAAGCCTCCTCAACGCCCCTGATCTCAAGTCGCCACAGGGGCGAAGAGACAGGCTCATCCTCGAGCTTCTTTACTCAAGCGGGATACGGGTAAGCGAACTCGTCAAGCTGAATGTCCCTGATGTTGACCCATCTCAGGAAATCATCAAGGTCAAAGGAAAAGGGAAAAAAGAAAGAATCGTTCCTGTAGGGAAAAATACAGCCAGACGCCTCAGGGATTTTATCTTTGAAAGACAGAGAAAAGAAAAAAATCAACCTGTTTTCACAGGCGAAAGGCATACAAGCATCACGGAAAGAACAGTCCAGAGAATCATAAAAAAATACGCTCTTCTTTGTGGAATTAACAAGAAGGTGACGCCGCATACGCTGCGGCACACATTTGCCACGCACATCCTGGACGGAGGAGCTGATCTCAGAAGCGTTCAGGAGCTTCTCGGACATAAAAACATCTCAACAACGCAGATATACACTCACCTGACCGTTGATCGCCTGAAAGACGTCTATAAGAAGTCTCATCCGCGGGCATGAACAGCATTGTGTTTATTGGAAGATCATGCTAAAATTAAGAACACACAATTTGATGCATTACTCGTAATCACCTGTTATCTGGTAATTAAGGAATGTTTATCATATACAATCTTGTTCAGCTTTTTTGTTTCTCTATCGGGCTGCCCTACTGGATTTATCTTCTCGTTCGAAAGCAAAAGTATCGCCATAAGCTAAAAGAGCGCCTCGGTATCGGCTATCCTGAAAAAGTTAAGGTGCAATTCAAAGATAAAACGGAGCGCATTCTGATCCACGGAGTCAGCGTAGGAGAAGTCAATGCCGCATTTCCCCTCATCGAACATCTTCACAAAGAAAGAAAATATCTTCCTGTTCTTTCCACGACAACCCACACGGGATACAAAAGCGCTACGGAGAAAAATCCTCCTCACCCTGTTCTTTACTTTCCTCTTGATTTTTTATTCAGCGTTAAACGTTTCCTGAATCTCGTTCGCCCAAAAATGATTATTATGCTTGAGACGGAAATATGGCCAAATTTTTATCTTGAGTCTCAAAAAAGGCACATTCCTCTCATTCTTATCAATGCCCGGCTTTCAGATAAGTCTTTCAACGGATATCATTTGTTCCTGCCTTTCTTCAAACGGATCCTGAAATCGGTCTCACATATTGCCGTGCAGACTCCAGAAGACAGGAGTAAATTTCTTCAGCTTCATTTTCCCGAACAAAAGATATCGATTATTGGAAACTTGAAGTTCAACTCAGCGATACAAAAAAAATCGAAAAGCCATGAAGTCGAATTCCTTTCCACTCTACAAGGATTCACGGAATATCCCGTATTTGTCGCCGGCAGCACACAGCCTGAAGAAGAAAAAGTGATCCTCAGTCTCTTTCGCAACATATTGAAACGCATACCCCATCTCAAGCTTATCCTGGCTCCCAGGCATATCGAAAGGATCCCTGATATAGAAAACGTCCTGAAAGGCCTTTCTCTTCCTTACAGCTTTTTCAGCCGCGTCAAAAGCGGAGCCAGGTCAGAAAGCGTCATTCTGGTTGACACAATCGGGGATCTTTTTTATCTTTATTCTTTTGCGGACGTTGTTTTTATCGGAAAATCTCTTTTCCCTCCCGGAGGCGGCCAGAACATGATCGAGCCGGCTGTTTGGGAAAAGCCCGTTCTTTTTGGTCCCTATGTCAAAAATTTTCATCATTTTGCCGACCTCATGCTGCGTGAGGAAGCGGCCATTATGGTCAGAAATGCAGAAGAATTGCAAACAGAGGTTCAGAACCTCCTTCTGTCAGAAGAAAAGAGAAGCTTTTATTCCAAAAAAGCTTCTCTCTTTATTGAGAAAAATACAAACGCCCTTAAGAAATCTATTGAAATCATAGAAGGGATAAGTAAAAATATCTTTTTTTAACGAATAACGGACACAATATATGCTTGAAGGATATCTCAGGCCTGACAGGATCGTCTTGAATCTTCCGACGGAGAACAAATGGAAGATTCTCGAGATTCTGACGCGCGTTTATTGCCGAGGCATGGCAGAGAATATCCGAGACGAGATCCTCTATTCGATCCTTTGGCGCGAAATGAAATTTTCTACCGGGCTGGGGGGCTCGATAGCCATCCCTCATGGCCGTTGCAGCTGCGTGTCAGAGACGGGGCTTCTCTTTTGCAGGTTTAAAAAGGCAATCAGCTGGGAGTCCATTGACAACAGAAAGGTCAATTATATTTTTCTTGTCATCGGCCCTATGGAAGCAACTGAGGAATATCTCGACATCCTCTCTGATATTTCTAAGGTACTCAGTCGCAAGATGTTAAAAAAAGCCCTTCTCGAGACAAACAGCGTCAGTAAAATTTATCGACTTATTATAAACGCAGAAGAGAGAAAAACAAAACGGCAAGGCTAGCCCTCTTTAAACGCTTAACGGATTACGACATTCTGAAAGCAGAGAGCCGGCAAGACAAACGTACAGTAAGGAACGATAACCTTGCTCCGGCGTTGTCGTAAAATGAGACGATGAAAACGCATTTTATGTGAAGACGGGCTGTCTTCCTTGAAACATGTCGTGAGTTGACAGAAGGGCCAGTAACTTTACCGCCCGGGAAAACCACTATGGAACACAACCGTTTTATTCAGCTGATTCATTTCCTTTTTTTCATCTGGTTTCTCTTTGTTTTTATTTTTGCTCTTGATTTCTTAGGATTTATTCGTTTTCTCGAAGCGACAACACCGTCCATCTCTTTTTTCTTCATCGCCATAAACCTTCTCTTTATGGGAATATGCACGACTCTTTATTTTTTCCACCACCACATCCATTCATCAACGCAAAAAGAAAAGCAGGTCATCTGCTGGCAATACGATCAGACATCCGCTCTCTCCTATCTTATCAATAAAACAGGAAAAGCCATGACAACTGTTCTGAATCGCGACAAGCTCATGCGCCTCATCCTGGAGTCCTTTATCAAGATATTCCACTGCCCCACAGGAATCCTTTTTATCTACAACGAAAACGAGAACATCTTTGAATTCGAAGCAGGTTACGGCATCAACCGAACGGCCCTGAGAAATCAGGTCATCAAGAGCAATCATCCCATTGTCTCTGACGTCGTCAATAATTATAAAATCATATCTCAGCGCAGCATCAAAAGCATCCAGGAAAAGGATCTTCATTTTGTCAAGGAAGACCGGCTTCAAAAATCAGCGAAAGGGGTGGATACTCTCATTATTATCACGCTGAGGATCGGCGACAAGATCTTCGGGCTCGTTTTTCTCTATATTACAAAAACTTCGGCTCTCATCATTTCCGAATATGAAACCCTCGTTTATGTTGCGATCAACCAGGCCACCATCGCCATTGGCAGCGCCATACAGTCACAGTTTGCCATACAGGACAGGCTGACGATGATCTATAATCACGATTATTTTGTCCAAAGGCTCAAGGAAGAGCTCTTTCGATGCAAAAGATATCATCTCAAGCTCTGTCTTATCATGCTCGACATTGATCATTTCAAGTCCTTTAACGATACCTACGGCCATCTGGCTGGAAACTACATCCTCAGAGAAGTGGCCAAGATATTCACGACAAATACGCGCATCACCGACATCATCTCCAGATACGGAGGAGAAGAATTCGCTATCCTCATGACAGAAACCGGTATCAACGATGCGGTGAAGATCGCTGAGAAAATCCGCGAGGCCATACAGGACTTTCCTTTTGAGTACGATGGAGAGCAGCTGCATGTGACGGTCAGCATCGGGCTCTCCGAGTGGGATGGGGCAGACGAGGAGTCATTTGACGATATCGATTTTATTGACTCCGCAGACAAAAAACTTTACGAGGCCAAAAAAAATGGAAGAAACCGTGTGTGTTTATAAAACACTTAAATCAAATATCAAAAATTTAGCAGGAATTCTAAACAAAATTATTTTGCACTCCGTATCAAATTCAGTAATGCTCTATGTTATTCAGTTTTAACTTCTTAACATGTCGTGCGAAGCACACCTTATCTTTGATTTTTACTATTTGATTTTTGATTTACTGCTTCACTTGATTTCTTTATTAGGATAGCTTTTTATTATTCTATACTGATTTCTAACTTAAAACTTTAATCTCTCTGTA
>JAFGJP010000247.1 GCA_016929035.1 Candidatus Auribacterota bacterium
AGACGATATGTCCATTCACGAGTATTTTCTCGACGAGAACGTCAACCGCCTGGAAAAAGATCTTATCATGAGCGCGCTGGAGAAAAGCCGGGGATTTATTACAGAAGCCGCTGAACACCTTGGAACGACACGAAGAATACTGAAGTACAAGATGGATAAAATGGGGATCGATAAAAAGCTTTTTAAAAAGTGAAACATGTTTGACCAGGCTCTGACACAGACGAAGCAGGGTACGGTCGTCATCATCGACGACAACCCGAATATCCGGGAATCGATAAAGATGATTCTCGAGGAGGAATATTCACTCCGCTTTTTTGAAAGCGGTATTACGGCTCTCGAGCATATCAGGAACGCTCAGCCGGACCTTGTCATCTCAGATATTTCCATGCCTCAGATGAACGGGATCGATGTTCTTCGCCACATCAAAGAGATCGATAAATCCATACAGGTCATCATGCTGACAGGTTATGCTTCCGTAGAATCAGCGCGGGCCTCTGTCCGCTACGGAGCCTATGACTATATTGTCAAGCCGTACGATACGGAGAAGCTTATTGAGATCGTCAAGAGCGGCATCAAGTACAGGAAACAGCTCATGGATGATCAGGACAACATCGACAAGATAAGAAAGCTGAACAAGGAGATGGAAAGAGAGATGATGAAGTCCCGCAAGCTGGCTTATTCCGGTCAGCTTTCGGCAGGCATTATTCACGAGGTCAGCAATCCGCTTTCTGCCATAGAGGGGTATCTGCACATCATACAGAAAAAGATCAAGGACAAAGCCCTTATCGAAGGTGAAGAGCTTGATTTTCTTAAAAAATATATAGCCATTACCCATAATCAGCTTCGCAGAAGCATCAGGATAATCCGAAACCATCTGGATTTTCTCAAGATTTCCAACGAGGAAAGCCTCATTGACATCAATGAGAATCTGGAAGAGATCATTACGCTCCTCAAATACCAGAACATTACTCTTAACATAGAGATCAAAAGCGAGTATGGTTCCATCCCCAAGCTGAGAGGCAATCCTGACCACTTTCAGCAGATTTTCATGAACATGCTCTACAATGCCATTCATGCCATAGAAAAAAGAGGGATCATCATCGTCCGAACCGAGGTGGTGACAGAAGAAAAAGGGCTTAGCTTTATATCCATATCTTTCATAGACAGCGGGCACGGCATCCCCAAGGACAAGCTCGAGCATATTTTTGAGCCGTTTTATTCAACAAAGGGAAAAGGAAAGGGAACCGGCCTGGGAATGGCGATCAGCTATGAGATTATCAAAAAATACGGAGGAGACATCATCATAAAATCAACAGCCGGAAAAGGCACGAAAATCTCACTGCTTATTCCTCTTCAATAAAAACTGTTTTTTATTTTTGAGATATTATGTACAATTAAAAGCGCTATGGAAATCAGCGGGATCAGCAATTATATTCTTGATAAAAAGTGTCCTAACTGCGATGGGCAGACACGGATATCCCTCAACGACATCATTGAAGAGAGAATTATCATCTGCCCGACCTGCCATACAGAAATGCGTCCTGTCAACGCGGAGAAAATTGCCAAGGAAGCCAAGCAGAAGATCGATACCATCACGCGAGAAGTCCAGGAGCTTTTAAAGAACATCAAGCTGGAAGCTTACAGGCACTGATCAAAAAAGACTCAAGTCCCCAGACCCACGACCTTTTAAGGAGCATTAGCGACGAGGCAGCCACTGTAAAAGGAAATACAGATTGTAAAAAGTTGTCATCCCTGCGAAAGCAGGGATCAACGGATTTTAAAAATTCAAATTATTAATGCTTCTAAATTTTTTACGTCCTGCTTCTTACGTCTTACAGTTAATCCTGAGCAAAGTCGAAGGATCCCACAGTTTGCATTATTGACGGACAAAACGGACTTACATATTTTCCACGTTTTTCTTGATCCAGAAGAGGTAATCCTCATACCCTTTTTTAATGGGAACAAGGATGATTTCAGGGACTTCGTAGCTGTGATGTTCAGTAACATATTTTTCTATGGTCGGATAAAGGGATTCTTTGGTCTTCAAAATCATCAGGCACTCTGTCTCGTTTTCAATTTTTCCTCTCCACCAGTAGTGGGACTCCACGTTTTCGACGATGCTGACGCACGCGACAAGCTTTCTCCGCAGGAGGTGCTCGGTGATTTTTCGTGCCTGTGCCTTATCCTTGGCTGATACGTAAATGAGAGAGTATTGATCATCCATTGTTTTCCTGCCTTTATCCCGCATCAAGAGTGTGTTCGATTTTTATATTTCATCCTTTGGTTAACGGACTTGCATAGAACAGATACTTTTATCCTTTACCCTGCGAGCAGCTTATTGTATGGTCTTGTTGTCTTCGACTTTTTCCGTGTAGCCGCTTTCCTGGCGGTCAAAGTTCACCTTGTTCTTCTGCATGTAGATGCGATGGACGTCTTCAGCTGTGAGCCCGATGACCTGGGCAGCGGAAATCAGGAAATGAAAGATATCGATTATTTCCACGCGGATATTCTGTTCGTCGAAAGTCTGGTACTTGGCCCACCATTTCCATGGAACGGAATCGACAAGCTCGGCGATTTCCTGGCTCATGGCGCGGCAATAGTTGAGCATCCACTTTTTTTTCTCTTCCGCGTCCATATCGTCGGTGTCCACGCCGATCCTCTTGTTGAGCTTTTTTTGCATTTCGAACATGGCTTGAAGTTTGTCTTCCATCATCGCTCTCCGGTCTATGGTTTGAAAACCTGATATTACAAAGAAAAGGAAGAATTGTCCATGAAAAAGGCATGTGCGATCGTTATGCGCAGTGCGTAATGCGTTATGTGTGTGGATTAATTGGTTATCTGGTCGGCTGGTTGACTGGAAGAAAGTGTGCTGTGCACGAATGATTATAAAATTTAGCCACGAAAAGACACGAAGTAAAGAACAGGTCATCAGAATATCAGTAGACCCCTTCGACAAGCTCAGGACAAGCAGGAGGCAGGAAATCCGGGCAACAGGATATTGGGAAAAAACCTGATAACCTGATATTCTGATGCCCACACCCTGATGGCCTGATAACCATCATTATTTTTTCTTCTGTTTTTCTGTCTTCTGTCCTCTGTTTTCTGCTTTTCTGTGCTATAATTTTTTTTGTTCCATGAAAAGACAGAAGCTGAAAAAAGAGATATCAGAGAGAAAAGTCCGCCAGATCATGAGACATGCTTTTCATGGAGAAGTAAAAATAAAAAGCATCTCTCTTCTCAAAGGCGGCTTTTTCAATACGTGTTACAAGGTCACCTTTGAAAAAAGAAGGCCTGTGATCTTAAGAATTTCTCCTTCAAGGGAAAAGGCTCTTCTCGGGCATGAAAGAGCGCTCCTTCGGAGAGAAGCCAGGCTCCTTTCAGAGATACGAAAGGGAGGCATCCCTGTACCCCGTATCCTTTTCAGGGATTTCACCGGGCGCGTCATCCCGAGAGATTATATCATCATGGAATACAGGGAGGGAGCCAAC
>JAFGJP010000248.1 GCA_016929035.1 Candidatus Auribacterota bacterium
AAATGTAAAGATCTGTTGGAAACAGGACACTAGCGAAGCGTTCCTTGTACGATTCATCGCGTGACCGCGTAAGGAGCGGAACGCGACTGCACGTGGCGCGACTCACTTCGGATTTCGGATTTGGAATTCAGGATTTTTATAGCCTTAACTCTATGGTTGAATTGTTCGATATAACTTTAAAGGAATAAACAAAATTATAACTCATATAGAGAGATAGCCTTATGGATATCACCACTGTTATAGGACTTATTTTAGGACTTGTTCTTATATTCATCGCGATCTTTACAGGAGGAGGCGGTGGTATATTTATCAATGTCCCTTCTCTCCTCATTACCGTGGGAGGCGCTATCGCAGCCACAACCATAGCCTTTCCTCTCCCTGAAGTGCTGAGGGTTATAAAGATCGTGAGCAAGACTTTTTTCATCAAATCACCTGACCCGAATGAAGTGATTAAAAATGTCGCCAAATTTGCCACAACAGCCAGAAGGGAAGGGATCCTTGCGCTGGAAGACATGTCGGCGGATCTGGATGACGAGTTCATGAAAAAGGGGATTCAGCTTGCTGTTGACGGAACAGCTCCTGATATCCTGAAAGAGATCCTGGAAACAGAGATCGCGTATCTCGAAGAAAGACATTCCGCAGGCCAGGATATCCTTTCCTTTCTTGCTGACATGTCGCCTGCCTTTGGAATGATAGGAACCCTCATCGGCCTTATCCAGATGCTCAAGACACTGGAAGACCCTTCCCAGATCGGTGCCGGCATGGCTGTTGCTTTGATCACGACTTTTTACGGAGCTTTCATGGCCAACCTTCTCTTTATACCCATGGCAGCCAAGCTGAAAAACAGGACAAAGGAAGAGGTCCTCATTAAAACGCTCATCATCGAAGGCGTCATGTCTATTCAGTCAGGAGATAACCCGAGAATCGTTGAAGAAAAACTCAAGGCTTATCTTGCTCCAAAACTGAGAGTTTCCACAGAAGAAGCAGGCGGAGGAACAGCGTAAAAGGAAAAAGAAAATCAAAAGTTTGAGATGTGAAATTAAAGGAGCGCTAACCCCGTGAAGCTTCACAACGGGGCACAGCGCGCGGATGATGATAACAAGGATTAACGAAAGATAAAAAAACAACTGTAGGGGCCGATGGCAATCGGCCCGTATAAAAATAAAAACAGACGCGAGGGGAATGATTTATGATACAAGTATCCAAATTCTCTGCGTCTTAGCGCCTTTGCGGTGAAACCTGATTATCATGGCGAAGAAACAAAAATGTCCTACCCCGAAAAAAGGAGCCCCGGCCTGGATGGTCACATATGGGGATCTTATGTCTCTTCTTTTGACATTCTTTGTCCTCATTGTCTCTTTTTCGTCCATACAGGAGGTGGAATTTGCCAAAGCTATGGGTTCTCTCAAAGGCGCTCTTGGAAGCCTGAATCTTCCTAAAACCGAGCTCAAGCTTCTTCGCCGGGATGAGCCCAGGCCTCTTTCCACTTTCTTTCGCTTCGTCAGAAAAGCCGAAATAACAAGCAGGACGGAACAGAAATTGCAGTATGATGTTAAAGAATATAATCAAAGGGTAGAGCTGCTTGACTATGTTGAAGAAATCACCACTTATGCTCAGAAAATGGGTATATCCGACAGGGTAACAACTGATTTCACAGAGGAGGGCTTTCTGATTTCCATGCCTTCTGAGTTTCTTTTTGAGTCAGGAAGTGCAGAGGTAAAAACAGAAGCCTACCCGTTTTTAAGAAAAGTTTCTGCTCTTTTAAAGCGAATAGACTATGCCATACAGGTCGAAGGGCACACGGATGACCGCTCGATATCTAATGAAAAGTTCCCGTCTAACTGGGAGCTTTCAGCCAGCCGGGCGGTGGCTGTTGTGAAACTGCTCACAAGGATGGGTATTCCTCCGGAACGCCTTTCAGCTGTTGGATACGGCGAGTTTCAGCCCAAGTTCAGCAATGAGACCGAAGAGGGGCGCCAGAAGAACAGACGAGTGGAGATGAAAATAGACTTATCGAGGTGATGCCCAGAGGGCAGAGGGCGAAGAGAGCAGATCCGTCTTTGGCGGGCTGAAAAACTTAACCTAAGGAACGAACCATGGGTGAAGAAGAAAAAGCAGCAGAAGCAGCGCCTGCGCCGGATGCAGGCGGTGGTGAGGCGACGCCTGATGTCGGAGCCATACCAGGGGGATTTGCTCCTACAGGTGCGGGAAGGGGAATTTTCCTTTCCATGCGTCTTCTTTTCATTCTGGTCCCTGTTTCTCTGGTTGTCATCATCAGCGGTTTTTACGGCTCATACTACTTTGGCAAAATGCAAAGTCTCTTCAGAGAAGGACTGATCAGAAAATCCAATAAATACATGGGACCTGTTTATCCTGTTGAAGAAATAAAGACAAACATTATAAATGCTTCACTTGGAATTGACACAAGTATAACTGCAGCAGAAAATAACAAAAATATTTTAGAGTTAAAAATTAACCTTGTCTTAGGAAGCGATGAATCCATTGAAGAAATAAATAAAAGGTATCCTGAGATAGTCGACCACCTGTTTACTCTGGTTCATAAAAAGAGTTATGAAGACCTGGACTCGTTTCCGGACCAGAACAAGTTCAAAAGGCAGATACGGGATGAGCTGAATAATCTTCTCTCAAGACCTTTGATCAAAGAAGTCTTTTTCGAGAAATTCCGTATAGTGCCCTTGAAGCCCGTACAGGTTATCAACTGGGATGAAAAAAAGCCGTAGAAAATATCAAATGATGAAAACAAGAAAAATAAAACCGTTGAAAAAACAGATCTTCCTGAGTGAAATTACGCCAGTGTCGAGGGACGTTCGCTCGTTATCACCTGCCCGGACGAAGGACGAATGTCCTGCTAAATAAAAAGAAAGGGAAAAGATATGGGTGAAGAGGAAAAAGCACCAGTCGCGGAGGGGGCCGAAGAGAAAAAGTCCCTGTTCTCAAAAAAAAATCTCCTGATCCTTCTTATTCTTGTGGTCATTCTGCTGATCGTGTCGATTTTTATCGTCTTTAAAGTTATCAAGCCCCTTGTTGTCGGCGATGCGACACAACAGATCGACGTGGAAAGCATCGGAAAAAAGGGAACAGGTATCATCTTTTCCCTGGATAGTGATTTCATCGTCAACGTCGCCGGGACCGGCGCAACCCGCTACCTCAGGGTCGCCATCGCTTTTGAAGTCGAGGACGCTGCGACTGAGTCAGAGATCAAGGACAGGACAACGCAGTTAAGGGACATGATCATCCTGACGCTTGGAACAAAAAAAATGGAGCAGCTTGACAGCGTAGCGGCCAGGGATGAACTGAAGCGAGAACTTCTCAATAAAGTGAACGATCTTTTAAAATCCGGGAATGTCGTTAACATCTTTTTCACTGACTTTGTGATTCAATGACCACGTGATTTGCCTCCGGCAAAAACGTGGCTTTGCAGAAATTGGTAGTTATGAAGCGCTGACGCGCAGAATATTATAAAAAACAGGATGCAGATAGGCGCAGATTTACAGGATTTAAAATGATCGGCCGCAAAGTAACGCGAAGAAAAAAATTTAAAATTTGATGTTTGAAATGAAATAAATAGAATGTCAGGATATTAAGCATAAAGCGAATATGACAATGACTTTAAAAACAAACAGGAATCAAGTGATGCTGGCAGAAAGAGCGGAGATGGAATCCTTCCTTCTCCAGGATATTGTCTGGTCATCTGAAGTCATTTTCACACTTGAAGAAGAGGCTGAAAATATTGCCCGCTGGTATGTCCTGAAAAATGGAGAGATTATACAGACAGCGATGATGATGTGCCCGGATTACCGGCCGGTACCGATATTCCTGGCCGGAAATGTCCTCGGAACGTATGCTCTTCTTGAGAAAGCCAGGATCCACAGGAACATCTTTCTCGAATGTCCTCTGGATTTTGTAGGGATTGTCAAAAAAATGTATTATTTCCCTGTGGCGCGCATTATGGT
>JAFGJP010000249.1 GCA_016929035.1 Candidatus Auribacterota bacterium
ATAAGTCCGAAATATATTGAAGCATATTATCAGTTAGCCAGTTCCTATGAAGTGATGGGTTATAGTGAAGGAGCTATATTCCTTTATAATAGAATCTTAAAAGAAAATCCTGATGAACAGATGGCTTATTTTAAACTTGGCAATATCTATATAAAAGGAAGAAGATGGGATGATGCAAAAAAGCTGTATAAACAAATGATAGAAAAGTATCCTGATAATGATAGAGCTTACAATAACTTGGGACATGTCTGTCTTTCCAAAGGAGAAGCAGATGAAGCCGTTGTTTTTTTTAACAAGGCAATAGACATTAATCCGGAAGATTCTTTTTCATACTTTAATCTGGGAATGGCTTATATCGAGTTAGGAAAGATTAAAGAGGCCATTAATTCATTTGAGTTGGGCCTTAAATTAAATCCAAACGATATGAGAGCAAAGAAATATTTGTTACAGCTTCAAAAAACATTACAGAGGGAATAGGACGCATATAAAGAAGAGTTAACCATGAATTCACACGAATGAACACAAATAAAAAAAGTGGTTGGCTATATTTCGTCAGCTCCAGAAAATAACTGTCTTTGTCTACGATTATGGTACCGGCCATGGAACAGGTGACCTGCCTTTTTCCGTTTTGTGTTTTAGTACGTGGTGTATGAACTGTTGAGAAAATGCATGATACGGGAAAGGTTGGGATGGAGGGTTTCTATCAGAAGATGATAATGGTTGCTCATTAAAACATATGCATACACATAATATTGATACCTATCTTTATTTTCCGATAAATATTCCAGGAACTTCTTATAATCTGATTCTGATGTGAATTACCCCGCGGCAAGCCGCGGGGTAATTCACGTTAAATATTACTTCTTGGAATTAAGTTAGTTGTAAAATTGTGTCAAGTAATTAAGTAGAACGGTTTTGACAGGTTTTGACTTGATATCTGATTGATACGCAACTGGCTTTATTTCAGGAGGATGGGTCTTATTGAAACAGGAGATTGCCTCGCCCCGTAAGCCTGCTTATGGGGCTCGCAATGACGACGCTTTATGCTTTTTGTTACAGCACTTCGCGTTTCTTCGTGGCCTGAGCAGCCAGTAGCGAGCAGTGAGTAGCTAGAACTTCGCCAGGGGCGAAACATTTTCCCCGCTTTTCTCTGCGCCTTTGCGTCTCTGTGGCAAATTCCATAATCATCTGCGCGTAAGCGCTCCTTTGACTATCGACTTCTTAAACATCACGTCCCACGTCCAAGTCGTGAACCCTGTGTGGTTCATGACGAACGTCCTACTTCCTGCGGTTATTATTCCTGTGATTCCCGTTGCCGTTGGCGACTTTAAGCCAGACCGTGTCTTCGCCGAGAAGGTCCTCGAACTGGTTCACAGTCTTTTCTGAAGGAATAACGGATTTGCCGTCGCCGGCCTTGATAACGATGCGGGCATCGTCAGGAAAGGAGATGTCGAGGTAGACAGGGCACTTGCCGGGATTGCTGTCGATGATGGAGTTGATGCGGCTCATGATGTCTTTATCAGGATGAGTGACGTTGAGGTAGAGAGAAGCGATGACTTCATCGAGAAAATTCTCAAGAAGAAAAACATCCTGCACAGATATCTTGGGAATATCATCCCGCATGTTCATCCGCCCGAATACAAAGACAGGTGCGCCTTCGATGATCTTTTCCTGGTATTTCTTGTAAACAGACGGAAACGCGATGACCTCTACGCTGCCTTTCAGGTCTTCCAGGCGGATAATGCCCATCTTCTCGCCCTTGGCGCGCGTTGTCGCGATCTTGAGGCTGGCGATGATGCCCCCTATCCGCACCTCTTCTCCGTCTTTTTTGTCTTTCAGGGTATCTGTTTCATCAGCGCTGCACCGCTTAAGAAGCTTTTCAAACCTCGACAGAGGGTGGCCTGTCACGTAAAATCCGAGAAGCTCTTTTTCAAATTTCAGGAGCTCGTTCTTCACCCACTCCTCGTGCGGCTTGAATTCAAAAAGCTCTCCCATGGCCTGCTCTTCATCGATCAGGCTGAAAAGCGATATCTGACCCTTCTGGCGGTCCCTGTGAGAAACGCTCATATAATCGATCAGGTTGTCAAGGTTGTGAAAAAGCTCGGCCCGGTTGGGATGAAGGGACTGAAACGCGCCGCACCTGACCAGCGACTCGATGACTTTTTTATTCACGGCCCGAGAATCCACGCGCTTGAAGAAATCCATGACAGACGTGAACCGGCCGCCTTCTTTCCTCACCTTAATGATCGAGCTCACAGCCGCCTCGCCGACATTTTTCACAGCGGCCAGCCCGAAGCGCACCGTGTCGCCGACAACGGTGAAGCTGCTGAACGACTCGTTGATGTCAGGAGGAAGAACGCGGATGTTTATGTTCTTGCACTCTTCAATATAGCGGGTGATCTTGTCGGTATTCCTGATCTCCGAGGAAAGGAGCGAGGCCATGAACTCGACCGGATAGTTGGCTTTCAGATAAGCGGTCTGGTACGCGATAAAGGCGTAAGCTGTGCTGTGCGATTTATTGAAACCGTAACCGGCAAAATACGCCATTGCTTCAAAGACCTTTTCCGCCACATCTTTTTTAATTTTATTTTTCAGGGCACCCCTGATAAATATCTCTTCCTGCTCGCGCATCTTTTCCGTGATCTTTTTTCCCATGATGCGTCGGAGCGTGTCGGCCTGAGCAAGCGTGAACCCGGCAAGCACGCTGGCCGTCTGCATGACCTGCTCCTGGTAGAGCATGATGCCATATGTGTTCTTGAGGACCGGCTCGAGAAGAGGATGATAATAGCTGACCTTGATCTTACCGTGCTTTCTCTGCACGTAATCCTCCAGCATGTTCATCGGGCCCGGCCGGTAAAGCGCGATGAGGGCAATGATCTCTTCCAGCTGAGTCAGGCCGATCTTCCGGCACAGCTCCCGCATGCCTGAACTTTCCAGCTGGAAGACGCCTATGGTATTGGCTTTGTTGAGAAGATCATATGTGTTTTTATCTGAAAAATCGATCGCGTCCATGTCGATCTCAATGCCTTTTGTCCTTTTGACGATGTTGACCGCATCGTTGATGACGGTCAGCGTCTTCAGGCCGAGAATATCCATTTTCAAAAGCCCTATCTTTTCAAGCGGGTACATGGAGTACTGCGTCACGATTTCACCGTTCTGACCGCGGCAGACAGGCACATATTCCCAGAGCTTTTCATCGGATATGATCACACCTGCCGCATGCGTGGAGGCATTCCGTGGAAGGCCTTCCAGCCTGAACGCGATGTCAAAAAGCTTTTTCACATCCGATTCCTCTTCATAAAGCTTCCTGAGATCGACCTCTGTATCCAGCGCTTTCCTGAGAGTGATGTTGAGCTCCGCCGGGATCATCTTGGCTATGGTATCCGCTCTCTGGTAGCTGAAGCCGAGAACGCGCGCGACATCTCTCACGACCGCCTTGGCGCCGAGCGTTCCAAAGGTGATGATCTGCGCGACGTTTTCCTTGCCGTAGCGCTCAACGATGTAGCTGATGACCTCGCCTCTGCGCGTATCATTAAAGTCAATATCAATATCCGGCATGCTGATGCGGTCGGGGTTAAGGAACCGCTCAAAAAGAAGGTTGTACTTCAAAGGGTCGATCTTTGTTATCCCGAGAATATACGAAACAATGCTTCCAGCTGCCGAGCCCCGGCCGGGACCTACAAGGATGCCGTTTTCCTTGGCGTAGTGGACAATATCCCTCACCATGAGAAA
>JAFGJP010000250.1 GCA_016929035.1 Candidatus Auribacterota bacterium
ATGATTATGAAAAACATGTTATATAAGAAAAAAAAGAAAGGCTATTCTCTGATTGAGATGGTGGCAGCTCTCGGACTGCTTGGTGTGGGAGTTCTCAGCGTGCTTGCTGTTTTCTCGCTCGGTATGCAGTCCTCGCTTCGCTCAGCACGCTATTCTGAGGCAAGCATATTGCTGCAAAGGATCGCTGAGGAAGAAAAGCTGGAAATTTATAACACAACAGAAACGGGAAATCCTATACCGGCAACTGTGCCGAATACGATCCTTCCTTACACGTACCAGGTTTTGATATACGGCTTTGATTTGAACAACTGGGTGCATAAAAGAATAAACGTATTATGGCAGCAGGGCAATAACCAGGAAAGCCTTTCAACGGAAATTTTTTGTACGTATTAAAGTGTAAGGAGAAGATTTTATCATGAAAAAGCCCGGAAAAAAAGAAAGCGGTTTCACACTTCTGGAGGTCATTGTCTCGTTCGGCATACTGGCTGTTCTTGTCCTGATGCTGGCCAATGTCTTCAATTCAGCCAGCACGTCATACAACATCGCGAACCGCAAAATGGACCTTTGCCAGAACGCGCGTATTGTGCTGGACCAGATTTCTCGGGAGATCAAGGGTGCCATAATCTATCATAATGGAAACAGGTACGGCTTTCATATCAGAGGTGCCGGTTCTTCAGGCTGGGTGTCCAACAGCGTCGGCAGTGAAATATTTTTCATCGCTCCATGGGAGGTCAATACCACGCAGACTTCAGATTTCGTGGAATTCGGTTATTATCTTGACGACGGTCCGACGGCAAATGCTCATGACAATATTCTCAAGCGCTGTGCTGTTCCGGATAACGGAACGGTCTATGATTATTTGACGAACAGAAACTGGCCCTCAAACAATACTTATGTTGATATCGCCTACCATGTGAGGAACTTTACAATAGACTGGTATGGATCGCATCCATCTGGTGATAGTGAGGCATGGGAGACCGTTGAATACAATCCCTTTCCACCCCCGATGGCGTATAAAGGAGACAGGATACCCAGAGCGGTCAGGATACACATCGAGATGCTTCATCCGGATGATTTCACAAAATACGGGCCGGTCGGGAAAATAGAGCAGGTGACACTGCATTTCCAGACAGTTGTTTATCTCAATAACAGTATTCCTTTTAACTAAAAAATCAAGAAGGTGATGAGCATGAAAAAAAACAGGAAAATCAGAAAGAAGTCCAGTCTTTTCAGCGAAAGGGGCGTGGCTCTTATCATCGTACTTTCTGTTTTGACTCTTCTCATCGTGATGGCGCTCGGCATGTCTGCCAGCATGATGTATGAAGAAAAAGCAGCAAGAGATTTTTCGCATGGCATGATCGCCCGGCTGGCTGCTGACACCTGTTTTATGCGGGCCATCCATGACCTCAGACAGGAAGCTTTGTCAAACTACATGGATACATCTGCTGAAGCGTGGTTTTATAACAGCCAGACTGCCCCGTCCTTTGATATATCATGGGGCGATGCAGCAAATAACAATGCCAGTCTTGTGATTCAGGGAGACACATATGTCTGCGATGTTTCACTCAGGGTCATTGACTGCGCCAGCTGTATCTATATCAACGATGTTGCGTCAACAACAGAGGGACGGCTGGCAAGAATAAGGATCCTCCATAATCTTTTCAGCATCCTGGGTATCGTGAGCGACACTGGCACTAATGTCTATGATGAGATGGCCAATAACGGTCCTTATGATAGCTTTGAAGACCTTGTCGCGCGCACAAATCTCACTGACACGGATCTTGGTACATTCTGCACGGATGTTGCTGGAGCGAATAATGGGACAGGAAGCGACACGATCGAACTGATAGACTGCATAACAGTCTTTTCTTATCGAGATCCCAATACCATAGATGGAAGTGATACAACTACAGCTGATTTAACTCCGGCATATTCGTCTGATCCTCGCGCACCGGTCAATGTCAATACAGCCAACGCTGTTGTTCTTCAAGCTCTCATAAGAGGGCTTCGCGCTGATAACTGCTGTCCCAAGTGCGGAGGAGACGGAAAAATCAGCTACCAGGTCTGGCCAAATGTTTCACATATTGTATGCAATGCCTGTAATGGTACAGGAGACCTTGTCATTACCAATACAGAAGCAGGTTATCTTGCGCAGTGGCTTGTTGCGAACCGCCCGTTCACTTCTTATCAGGATCTCTACACCCGTTTAAGAACAGCCTCTGTCAATAACAGCACGAACGGAACCGGCGCAGCTAATCCGGTTGGGGAGCGTGACGCTGATGTTATCATGGCGAATTTTAATCCTAATCCGGGATTTAATCCAGGCTGCCGCGATTATGCCTGGGGGCTTGCTAATGGGTATGTCAGCAAATGCCGTGATATCCGCGGTGGTGTCGCTGCTTACGGAGACGGGACACAACCAGGGCTTTATAACAGTACAACGGAATTCTGCTTTAATTCAGGCGGCTGGCATTTAGTCGACTCTCAGGCGAAAGTCATGAACACCCAGAGGACCATGCTTTTTGCCTCTAAAAGAATTCAGTCTTATGTTAAGCTGTTTGATAAATTCATCCATACGACGCAGGATCAGTTCCATAACGCGAACCCTCTTGATCTGGCAGCCAACCCCGGGACTTTTAATCGAACACTTGACTACCCGGAACCGACACCGACGACAGTAAGCGGTTACACAACAGGTTTCAGCGCGGTCTCAGCTGCGCCATATGACGGATACATCATGAGAGATTTTATAAGGTATACGCAGCCGAATTCAGGTGAGCATCTTCTTATACAATTTGATAAAGACGGGCTTGAAGCAAACTCGTTTGGAGCATCAGCTGGATTTCCTGTCAGGATGGAAAATATCACTGTCGGCCCTTTGGCTGATCCTGCCAACCCGGGCGATGTGCTTCGTGAAGGAATTCTTGTGACCAAGCGCGAAAGGCAACTTCTGTCTTACCCATGCGTGGATAATCTTAACAGGAAAACAGCTTCGATCCAAATATGGTATAAAAACCTTTTCCATGAGTTTGACAATCATAATTACGGGTGGAACAATTTTACTTCCAGCATAGGTTCGGCTGATCTGGAAAAAACTATTCTCTGGATCACTGAACAGTTTTACGGAAGAAGATACCTCCCGTATTTTAACAATAAAGGAATCTGGACAGATAATGGTTCCAATGTTTACTGGTACTGGTGCGATAAGGCCTTATACTATACGCCGTTAAGCTCTCCTCCGTTTACGACAAACTTTGTAAGTCAACCGACAAATCCTCCGATAGCTGGTTTTAATTCGTCCGGATGGGGGACAGGAAGAAACATGTATCAGATATGGACATATAATATTACTGGCAGTTCCCAGGTGCTTGCCATCAACTCGCTCGGCTGTGGAAGTCTGAGTGGAGGCGCATCAGGAGCGTGGGAATGGATGCGTCTGACCAGTCAGGGCTTTCAGCATTCAGCAGGTAATCCCAGAAAAAAAGGCGAGTGGACCGAAGTTGCCACAACATTTGATGACGGCGGTCTGGGATATTTAAATCCGGCAGATCCTGCGTATGACGTGAACCTGCATTATCCTCCAAGCGATATGCATGATAAAGCAGACTGGGTACATACAGGGGTCAGTCCTGAAGCAGGCCGCATAGGAAGGAACCTTCCTTCCTTTGTAGGTGATACTCATCCTGCACAGGGCACATGGGAGAAGAAAGTCTATATTGATGCCACAGAGATTACAGCCATGCACTGGGGGTTTGCCGGAAGGGGATTCATGCAGTTTGACAAATTTGACGACTCCATTAACCCGAATGTGGATTATGATTCGCACATTGTTTTTGGCGCTCAGTACGAGACCTATCCTTATGGTTCAGCCGGCATAAGGCGGAAATCTTATGCAGAAGGCATTATTTCCGGCGTACGTGTGTGGAACTCACTTAAAGATAATGCTAATATCCTCATTGATTACAATCAGGGGCGGTACTATTTTCTGGGCATGCCTGATTATATCTCTCCTCTTGTCTGCAGAAAAGAAGCTAATGACCAATGGGGCTGTGTTTTCTGGACACAGTATCAGCCATTAGGCGTGTCGTCCAATCTTAGGCTCAGGTTCAGTAGTGACCGCACGTCATGGTCAGGATTTTATTCCAATCCAAGCGGAGGTTCAATATCATCTCTCGTGCTTGGAGATGATTTTTTTTACAGGCTTTATTTCCCTGACAGGACAGCCAGTGCGCCTCTGGTGAATACATCTGTTTTCGATGATTTCAGGGTGACTTGTATTCATGACACCCAGATGTTCAATTACAGGGAATTACAGTAAAAGACTTTTTAAAATAGAAAGAGAGGAATGTATGATAAGAGCGTTCTTATCAGCTGTATTACTTTTTTCAGTGCTTTTTTTCTGCCATCCGGCTTTCAGCGAAGATTACTTCCTTGATATGGAGATAATCAAATCAACGCCTAAAGAGGTTTCTATCGAGGGGCAGACAGACCTTCCGGAAAGCACCATACTCAACAGCATTTTATGCAAAGAGGGGAGGATATTGAAAGGAACGCTCCGCGTTGTTCAGGAAGGCTCTTTCCGGTTTTATTTTAACGAAGGGCTTGTGCCTGGAGTTTACACAGTAGAAATCGCCTTTTCAACAAATAATCAGCTCGAGCCTGCTGTGATCGAAGCCTTCGGAGGTCTGACAGGTGAAAAAATAGGCATGATACACGGCATGGAGATAAAAAGAGATAAAGACGGTTTCCACGCATCTGTATCAAAAGAATTTCAGATAGGCACCCAGGATGAGATAGCGAATAACAGGAAGGTCTACAAGGCGTATATACGGGATGCTGTTGAGAAAAATATCGAATTATATCTTGCTCTCAAGAAACTTCATCTTCTTGAAAAGAATAAAATACAGTATTATGCCATGCCTTTTGATGAAGAAGAGTGGAGTAAAAAAGTTCTTGCGCTGCAGCCGAAAATTTCGGAAATCGAGCAGATCATGCGGGATGCTTACCCTTATGTTGTCAGCAAGGAGCAGAATGCTTCTTTTGAAATGCTTCGGGACATGCTCTTTACCTGGGTGCAGAACCTTCATAAGCTTTATTATCTGGATATTCTCAATAGGCCGCTTGAGGATGCCATGCCGATGTGGACACACGATAGGAAGCTTAATCTCCCTTATGTCGAAAAGACGATAGAGGACACTATCGCGGATATCCAGAAAGAGCTCAAATTTTTCGAGGAAGACAGAACGAACGTCGAATACATCTACAAAAAAGGTATGGCAGATATTAAAAATATCATAGATAACAGGCTTAAAGATGATCCTTCAGCGGAGACAGAAAATCTTTACAGAACAAAAGAATAAATTCTTTTGTTAAAAAAAACATTTTTTAGATATTTTTTCTTCATTTTATCATTTGTTTAAAATATCTCCGGCATAAGAAAAAATGATAAAAAATATCTTATTTTTTGTATTTTCCCTCTGAAATTTCTTTTTCTGAAAGATTAATCTTATCATCATTTTCTTCAAAAAAACAATTTTGATAAAAAAATAACCTTTTTCTCACTTTTATCTTGATTTGAAGAAAATCTTTATGTAAAATAAAAACAGATGTAGGTTAGTCGCCTTAACTAAAAAAGGAGGTGAGACATGGCGGCAAAGAAAAAAGCAAAAGCAAAGAAGAAACCAGCTAAGAAGAAAAAAGCTGCAAAGAAAAAAGCAAAAAAGAAATAAGCAGCTAACAACAGAATACTCCAAAGACCATTGGAGTTTTTATCATAGTGATAAGGCTTCAATGGTCTTATTGTTTTCTTAAACGATTCATGTCAAACACGGCCTCTTCCATATCGAGACAGGATTATCCTAACATCATGCATGCAAGCAAGTTAAGGCGTAAAGAAAAAATATGAAAATTTTCTCTCATAAAAATGCCTAAGCGTTGAGTGTTTTGCCTGGTTTGAATTAAAATGATTTGTAATAATAGCATAATCGATACATGCGCTTTTACAATGAGAAAGAGACCTAAAATTTTTTGTCTTGTTCATGAAGACAGCCCGATGAATATTTTCTGCTTTCAAGCTTTTCAAAAACTAGAATGTGCTGTGGAGAGCTATGCTATCAAAGGGAAGGTTCTCACAGAAGGTGTTGTTTCATTTGATTACATGAAGTTTCTGGAAAGACTTTTGACTTTTTCTCCGGACATACTGTTTGTCATGAACGTGAACGGGCTTGATGCTTATGGCGGTATCGCTGATGTCTGCAGAGAGAACAATATAAAAATAGCCTGTTGGTTTATCGATAATCCTTTTTACAGTTTTAGCCTGTGGGAATCGTTTATTGGTTTTGAAAATATTTATTGTTTTGTCTGGGATAAGTTTTATCTGGATGCCGTGAAAGCGCATCAAAAAAAGGTCATCTACCTGCCACAGGCGGCTTCACCGGAAAATTTTTATCCCAAAGAGCTGACTCCGGAGGAAAAAAAGCATTTTCAAAGCTCGCTTTCTTTCACAGGAAATCTTGGCCTCAATTATTTATTTAATTTAATTGAAGGATTCAGGAAAGATTACTGTCAGGGGATCAAGAATATCGATTCCTGGTTTTTGCAGGCGTCTCAGATTGCCATTCAGCAGAGCCGCACAGACTTACGAAAAATATTTCAGGAGATGAGCCTCTATTTCCCGGAAGTCAGTTTGGATTTTAAATCCGATAGAATTTTTTATCGGGCGCAAAAAATTTTAGAGGCAAGCCTTTCCGTTATTATCCGCCTGTCAATCATTAGAAATCTTCTGCCTTTGGGTATTCAGGTATGGGGGCTCAGGGAATGGGAAGAAAAAATATCCCCTGAGCATTACAGGGGCCCGGCGGTCTACATGCGTGATATTCCAAAAATTTACAACGCAACGGATATTAATGTTGACATTTCACGGTTTCAGCAGCGTATGGGGACAAATCAGCGGATTTTTGATGTGCCTGCCTGCGGGGGCTTCCTTATAACCGATTATAAAAAAGAGCTTGAAGAATTGTTCGATAAAGATGAGATCGTGGATTATAAAGATACGGATGAGCTGATTCATCAAATCCATTTCTACAAAAACAAGCCGGAGCTTCGAAAACTCGTTGTGCAGAGAGCCAGAAAAAGGGTTCTGGAAAGTCATACGTATGAGAAAAGAATGCAGAAGATTCTCGACGAAATATCAGGGGACATAGACTCTTCTGGTTTGAAAGTCGCTCCCCCTCGAAAAGAAATTCAAGCCTGGCAGAATTATTTTCTGGGAATTGTCCAGGAAAAGAAAGGCGATCACAAAAGCAGCGAGGATTCATTTAAAAAAGCTGTTTCTTTTTCAAGCTCAGTCAAAAAAGCGGTTAAAAAAAAGCTCTGGCAAAGAGAAGGGGAGATGTGACGCTGAAATTTATAAGAGTTATAAATAACCGGTTAACTTATCGAAATATCCCACCCAGAAAGAGATGACTTTCCATGCGACAAAAAGGGCGATCCCGAAAAAGACAAGCTTGGGAAGTAGTTTTTCTATCAGCTCGAGCTGCATTTCTATTTTTTCGCTGTAGATCGAAAGAAGCTGAAGAAGCGTCTTGTCAAGGCTGCCTGTCTTCTCCCCGGCCGTGAGAAGATTCGTATCTGTAAGAGGGATGAGAGAATTTTGAGAAAGAGCATCCTCAAGAGGCATGTTTTGACCTATTTTTCGAAGGATCGGCTCCAAAGAGTGCTTGAGCCCCTTATGGCTGATAAAATGAGCGCTTTCCATAAAGGACCGCCTCAGGTCATATCCTGCATCATAAAGATAATAAAAGCTGATGTAAAACCTGTAAAGCGAGAAGCTTTTGATTATTTTACCTAATATTGGTATTTTCAATAAGATATAATTAAAGCTTAAAGAAAAAGGATCCAGAGTGGAAAGCGTTTTATAAAGGAACCAGCAAAGGACAACCACAAGATAAAGAGCAGAAAGCGTCTTTGTCACAAAAAGGACATAAGAGAGAAACCCCTGGCTGAAAATGAGATATAAGGGAGGCGCAATAATGGCGAAATGAAGAAGAAAAAGAGGATAGATCAAGGCCCCTGTTATTCTTTTCTGAAATGTCAGCTCCCTTTGGATAAAAGAGGAAATCTTCCTGGCTATTTCAGGCAATTTGCCACTTTTTTCTCCGGCAGAAAGGAGATTGAGGAAAAGCTGGGGAAAGGCCTTTCTCCGGGAAGATGATTCAGAAAAAGAACTGCCTCGGCCGATGTCAAAGCGGATAAGAGACAGGGTCTTATGAAAATTACCTTTAATCCCCGGAGAATTTTCAAGGGTTTCGACAGCGCGGAGAATAGGAATTCCCGCTTCAAGAAGAGTTGAAAGCTCGCTGAAAAAGACAAATTGTTCTTTCCTGGAGACCATAGAGTTAAATTATGCTTTTTTTAGTTCTAATAAAAACTGCTTTTTTACTCTATTTTTAATGTCGTATAATATATCTTATGTTAACTTGTGTGGATTCAGTGAATTTTAACATTTTTCTTTAACTTTCTGAAATAGATTACCTTAAAATTGAATTTATGGCTTGGGGTATTTTTTCAATAATATCTGAGGCAGTGATGCCGTAAGATCCTTTTTCCTGCAGAATGAGATCTCCGGCCAAACCATGGATATAGACTGATGATATTATGGCATCGATGAGCTCTTTGTCTTTAAATCCGCTGAAAGCAGACAGAATGCCGGTTAAAACATCACCGGTACCTGCTGTTGAAAGACAAGGATTTCCGCTTGAATTAACGAATAGGCGCCCTTCTGGTGTTGAAATAAGCGAATTGTAGCCCTTCAGAACGATAAAAACGCGGTATTTCCTGGAAAATTGCTGGATGCATGTCATGCGGTCCTTGAGGATCTCATTGAGTGAAAAACCGCTCAAACGGCTGAATTCTTTTGGATGAGGCGTTAAGACAACGTGTTTCAGAGAGTTTTTACGCAAAAGAGACAGATTTTGAGCAAGAATGTTAATGCCGTCTGCATCAATGATCAAGGGCTTGCCTGAAAATTTGTTAAAAAGAAAAGAAAGTGATTGAGAATGATCTTTATTATTGCAGATTCCAGGCCCAAAGCCTATGGATGAATATTGAGAAAAATTAATAGAAATCCGTAAGTAATTGGAAATAGTAGCGTTATGTTTAATTACTTTATAAGTCACTTCAGGATAATAGGTTAACAGTATATTTCTTAACTTTTCAGATGCAAGGGCAGTAATGACGCCTGCGTTTGCCTTTAAAGCTGCTCCTGCGCAGAGAATAAGAGCACCAGGATAGGCATCTGAACCGGCTATAAGAAGAGGCCTTCCAAAATCACCTTTATGGCTGATAACCGGTTTTTTTGAAATAAAACGGCAGATGTCGTTTTTTTCTATGAAAAAGACCCTTGAGCGCACCTCTTCGACAAGCTCCTTTGGAAACCCGATATCAACAGGAATGATTTTCCCGCATTTTTTTTGGCCTTCGATGCTGAGAAACATGCCGATTTTAGGAAGACCCATGGTAACGGTCACATCAGACAAAAAGCTGAAGCCTCTGCCTGTATTGGCGTCCATGCCGCTCGGCACATCAACAGCTATCTTCAGGCTGTTAGAACC
>JAFGJP010000251.1 GCA_016929035.1 Candidatus Auribacterota bacterium
ATCAGGGACGTTTCCATGGCACGTTTAAGAGGACTTGTGTAAATAACCTTGATAGGACAGCCCGATACTCTTTCTGCTGTAGCTTTGGCCTGCTGAATTCCTGTTGCATCAAGAGGAATATCCTCCCTGCCTCTGAATATTTCCTTTGCATTCCAATCCGTTTGACCATGTCTGATTAGATATATTCTCATGCAAATCTCCAGCTAAAAAAAAGCCTCCACCGAAATGTATTCCGATAGAGGTCAAAAAAACCTCTACGGAATAACAGTAGAGGTTATCAATCCCATCGCTGAGACGGTTAACGGCGAACCCCATCGCCTTTTCTAATATCGAAGTTTTATATAACAATTATAGAATAAATAACCTGAGTCTTTAAAGTAAAAAATACATCTCTATCTGAAGACGGCTGATGCGTTGTATTTAAAACAGAAAAAACACAAAACATATTGACAGACAATATTATCTATTTTAGTATATTTATATATACTAAAATAGATTAAATAATGGACAAAGATCATAAAATAGCAGAAATCAACAAAGTTCTCAGTGTGAATACCCGCGTGAAAATAATCAGACTGCTTAGTGAGAAGGCGTTCTGCGTAGGGGCTCTGTCAGCGCGGCTTGGCATTACGCCGGGGGCTGTTTCTCAGCATATGCGGATACTCAAATCAGCCGGGCTGGTTGTGCCGGAAAAAAAGGGGTATTATGTTCATTACCGGTTAGAGAAACAAGCATTAAGAAATTGGGCACAAGAAATTAATGAACTGTCAAAAATCTAAAAGCTGAATCTAAAATGACGAAAGAACAGAACGCGATTATAGAAGTCAAAGGTCTTGCTAAATCATTTGACAAAACAATTGCTTTAGACGGCATTTCGTTTTCCATACAATCTGGAGAATTGTTTGGCTTCCTGGGGCCTAACGGAGCGGGCAAAACCACGACCATCAATATTCTCACAGGGCTGGTCCGCCCGGATGCAGGAATTTTTCAGATCGGCGGGATTGATTGTACTAAAAACGTCCAATCAGCACAGCACCTTATCGGTGTTGTTCCGGACGAGAGCAACTTATACCCCGAATTGACAGGGTTTAACAATCTGTGCTTTTGCGGAGCACTTTACGGGTTAACAAAGCAGGAAAGGCAAAATAAGGCCCGTAAACTGCTGGATACTTTTGGCCTTTCTGAGGCAGCGAGCCGGAAGTTCGGCGGCTATTCCAAAGGCATGAAAAGAAAACTTACCATAGCAGCAGGAATCATTCACAGTCCCCGAATCCTGTTCCTGGATGAACCAACAACCGGCCTCGACGTGGCAAGCGCACGGCAGGTGCGGCAACTCATTGCTGATTTGCATAAAGCCGGTACGACTATATTCCTTACAACACACTACATTGAAGAAGCCGAGCGGCTATGTGAGCGCATTGCTTTTATTGTTTCCGGACGCATAGTCAAGATTGATTCGGTTGAACACCTTCTTGAGCCTTTTCAAAGAAAGCAGGCCATGCAAATCGCGTGCATAAAGGATACAAGTTTCATACAGCCTAAACTTTCTGAAACGTTTCCCGATATGAGTTTTATTTTCTCAAAAAATAACATGATCCGCGTCGAAGCAGACAAACCTGTTTTTGCAGGAGCCATCGTCCGTTTCCTTGAAGAGCAGGGCATTGACGTTTCTGAAGCCCGTCGAATAAGACCTTCTCTTGAAGATGTCTTTGTGCAAGTCACAGGCATTGAAAGCGATGCTTTGAGAAAAGAAAAGGAAAAATCCGGCATGGGAGGCAAATCATGAAAGCGTGGATTGCCTTCTGGAATATCCTGCTTAAAGATATGCGCAGTTATTACCTCAAACCGCCCAATATCAGTTGGGGTTTACTGTTCCCGTTGGTCTGGATAACGATGTTTTTCATTCGCTCCGGCCTGGGAATGGAAAGCCTACCCAAGTTACTGCCCGGACTAGTGGCGCTTAGTATCCTTTTTGGCACAACCAGCGTCCTTTCCGTGACCGTGACGTTTGAGAAAAAGGGACGATCTTTCGAAAGGCTTCTGCTGGCTCCTATTTCATTAGAGGTTTTAATGCTGGCCAAGACATCCGGAGCAATATTATTTGGAACAATAAACGCGTTTGTGCCGATCTTTGTGGCAATGCTGTTAACCGACTTATCCGCTGTAAACTGGGCCATTCTCGTTCCCGCAACAATCCTTATCGCTATAAGCTCAACTTTCTTAGGCTTGTTTATTGCCGTCTCGGTCAAAGAGGTTTTTGAGGCCCAGACATTTTCAAACTTTTTCCGCTTCCCGATGATTTTCCTGTGCGGCCTCTTCTTTCCCGTCAAGCAGCTGCCAATATGGCTGAGGCCTGTGTCTTACATGTTACCTCTCACATACGGTGCTGATATTCTGCACACCTCGATCAACCAGACAAGTCACATGCCCTTATTACTAAACTTCAGCCTGCTGACCCTTTTTTGTGCTGCACTTTTCACCTTTAGTCTGAGAAACATCCGTAACAAATGGATCATATAAAAACCCACATATCACTCTTGCACATTTTTGTATACAAAAACAAAAGCTTGTTTAAATTCTCTTCAGCATCTACTATTACAATAACCAAAAGCAGGGGGTATCGACCTTTATTGAGGTGGTTTACAGCTAACCCGCATTTCTTGCAAATATTTATATAAATTGTGTTTTGTTACGTAACCATCGTGGATTACACAATCTTTCCTGAAAATAGACTGGAAAAGCGGCTATATGCATTTTCATAGTTAACACTCACAAGATGTGAGAAATCGGAGCTAACCTCATCACCGTGTATCTATTTAATAATCATATAACCCGCAATAAGTAAAAGACATACTCCGAATATTTTTCTTAATATTACTTCAGAAAAGCCAATGGCGAATTTTGCCCCAAAATATCCCCCTATAATAAAACCTATACATATTAATGCAGCAACCGGAATATTCACATAACCTTGTTTGTAATAAGCCAATGCCGCGAGTATTCCTATAGGCGGTATCAGCATGGCTAAGGTTGTGCCTTGAGCCGTATGCTGAGAAAAGCCAAAAAGATAAATAAGCGCGGGAACAATGATTATACCGCCTCCTATTCCGATCAAACCGCTTATACCCCCGGCAAAAAGGCCGATGAGTAAGTATAAAATAACGTTTAACATATTTTTCTCCATTTTTTAAAACGTCACTACTCTGTCTGATTCTTTAACAATATCATAACATATCCTTCATTGTCGAGATAGGGCACATATCAGAGCTTTCCTGCTCTCTTGACTTGATACAGCTCCCGCAGGCGTAGATCGTACCGCCCGCTTGCATGAACTTTTCAACCTGCTCAACTGTATTAAACTTGCCTGTGCTGACTTTTTGATATTCAACGCCCTTCCCCATGAAGAATACTTTTACTTCATCACCCTGACCAAGGGCAAAATTGCCGTAACGCAAAGCGTTCCAGCAGGTCTCGGCATCGTTGCTTGAAATGATTATCCCTATTTTTATAAGCTGACCTCCTCCCCTTCTGGTTCGAAGAATCGAAAAAGTCTTGCCTATAGATATTAAACTGTACCTGCCATCAGGCAAGAATAGTTTTAATTCACTAACTCATTTTATTCCAAAGAGTTTGGGAGAAAAAATAAGATATTTCAGGCTGAAAAAAGAAATTTGTCAGAAGGAGCTGGCCCGGGAACTGAAAGTAACAAAAGCCTGTGTCTGCCGGTATGAGAAAAATGTCACTAAGCCTGATGAGAAAACACTGAATATGATAGAAAAAATATTAAAAACTGCTATTGGGAAATTAACTGAAAATGTATAGAAAATTTAAATATGTTCAGGATTGGATCATACTTGGCTTATTCCTCATCCCTCCGCTCACAATCGGCTACTGGGCCGGGCAGAATGAGATTATCCGTAAACCGTGGGTGAAGACGGTGGATATTGTGGAATATGAGGATGAGATCTGTATATATGAGCATGGCTCTTTTCCACATTTAGCTGATGAAAGTTCTAAGTTCTTAATACAACGATATTTTAAGATATTCATGGCTCTGAAATAACTGTTTAAGGTTGAACCCCCTAACTTCTTGAATACCAGAAACTTAAGCAGGGGCATTTACGATAGTATCAACTAAGTATGGAAAAGAGCCTATGAGCATTATAAAGGAGAGTTGATTTTTGAATGTGATAGCGATCAAAAAGCGTATAAGTTTTTAAGTAAGCTGATGGAAATCAAAATGGATTGAGCGATAAAATAATTTCTTATATAATATTAATGGATTCAGAAGATAGTGAGCTACCCACTTTCTGGTCTATGCGTAAACGCAGGGAGTTTGGTTCACCCAACCTTTAATTTGATATGAAAACGAAACCACTACCTAGAAAAATGACGACTCTTCAGCTGGATCGATCATTCTCGCCTGAAGAAATGAAGCGTATCCGTAAAGGACTCCAGCCTGAGCAGATGGAAGATAAGTGGATTATCTGCTGGGAGCATAACACTCTTTCTTTCTATCGCAATGACTGTCAACACCGATTTAAAAATCCATAGAAACGCCGAAATAAAATTCCATAGATAAGGCAAAAAAATTAAGCCTGCCCTCCTTTCTTTTGATGCTCTGGGGTTATAGATTCAAAAAGCCCGACTTTTCTTTTATCCTTAAGGCGATAGGAGTTTCCCTTGATATTGATCGTTATCGAGTGATGCAGCAGCCTATCGAGGATAGCGGAGGCAATGGTCATATCCGGGAAAATCTCATTCCATGCGCCATAAGACTTATTGCTGGTCAGGATAATGGAGCCTTTTTCATACCGCGCACAGATAAGCTGGAAGAACAGATTGGATTCTTCCAGATCCAGCGGCAGATATCCCATTTCATCCAGCACCAGAACCTTCGGCTTGGCCAGAGCTTTAAGCTTGGATTTCAGCCTGCCGGATTGATGCGCTTTTTTTAAAAGGCCGATCAGCTCAGACAGGGTAACAAAATAAGCTGTAAATCCGCCCTGACAGCTGGCCACTGCCAGAGATATTGCCAGATGGGTCTTGCCCACGCCCGGAGGGCCCAAAAAGATCACATTCTGATTCCTGTGGACAAACTGCAGGCCAAAAAGCTCCCGGATTTTGCCGGTGTTCAGCCCACTGTGGAACTTCATATCAAAGCTCTCCAGTGTTTTGATAAAGGGAAGCCGGGCCAGCTTCCTCCGTTTTTGAGATATTTATCCACCGTTTTCCAGTCTCTTCCCGTTTCCCGGGATATCGCGCCCTTGCTGTATCCCTGTTTCTGTAATTCCAGGATTTTCATCACGTCCTCCATAGATTCCTGGGATGATTTTATTAAAAGGCATTTCAAAACTCTCTGGGCCTGTGATTTCTTTACGAAAACCGTCTGGACTACGCTTGGACCAAAGACGTTTTATGCCCTCTTTTTTATCAATGTTCATACAAGAAAAGTTGAGATTGCAGGCATCACTAAAAATCCCACAAGGGAGTGGGTCAACAGCCAGGCAAAAGGCCTTTCTTCTCTTTTCGACACAGCAGAAAAAACAGAAAAGCTTCTCATCAGGGATGGCGATGGAAAGTTCTCCAAAGATTTCGATAAGATTATTAATGGCTTTAAAGTCAAAGTTAACAGAATCCCTTATCGATCGCCCAACCTAAATTCCTATGCAGAAGGCTGGGTTTCTCTTGTTAAAAGAGAATGTCTTGATTATTTCTTTGTCTTTGGGAAAAAGCACTTTCAGTATCTCGTAAAAGAATATGTAAAATACTACAATACAGTAAGGCCTCATGCCAGGCTGAAAAAGATGCCGCTGGATTTTGAAATTAAGAAAAAGAATGGACGGGTTAAATGTGATTCAATGCTTGGAGGGATTATTAATCGTTATTATAGAAAATAACTTATATCTACTAACACAAAATTTTTATTTCTTGTCCATCAGGCTCTTCAGCAAAGCTTCCATTCTCTCCACATATTTTGAAGAAGAATCCAGAGCCTTTTCTGATTCATCTTCCGTTGCTGAAAAGCTCAGGTCGTACTGGCCGGCATGTCTTATCTCTCTATGATGATCAAGCAATTCAACCCATTCTTTCTCAAACTTTCCTGTTTTAACGTATTTTTCTTCCAGATAGCGGGCAACGCAGGCATGGCTTTTTTCCCTGTACCCGTCAAAGAAAAGTATAGCTCTTGAGGCGTGAAACATAGCAAGATAAGAGGCAAGAACAGAAGAGTCAAAAGCTATGCTCTCATTTGCCTTGCATGCTTCCTCAAGCCATCTTTTTGCCTTTTCAATCGACTGCAATGCCTTTTCCTTTGAGGCAGGCATTTTCCTTATCAAGCCTTTGCTTAAGCAGTCTTTATAATTGAACGCCATTTTTATCTCCATATAGAATTATCGAGCCAAAAGCAAGGGAATGGTAAAACAAAACATCTTCTTTCATTAGCTTTTCAATTTTTGAATCTGTTAAAATGATAGGTTTTACTTTTCTTATTTTCTTTCTTAATATTGCCGTAAGTGAAGCCAGCTCTTTTTCACTTGCTTCCTTTACCCTTACCCATAAATCAACATCTGACTCTTCTGTATTTTCTCCTTTGGCACAGCTTCCATACAGCCCGGCTGATATTACAAAGGGATATTTTTTAAATGCTTTGTAGTCAATGCCTTCTAAGTTTAAAAGTATTTTTATCCCTTTAACTGATGGGGAATCGGCAACAGCAAGCTTGTTGTCTGATTTCCTGAGTATATTCTCTTTCAAAAGAATGGAAAAGTACTTTGAAACAAGCCCTTTGCTCAGCTTTAGCTGCTTTGCTATGCTGTTGACACTAATGCCTTCTTCCTTAAAAATGACTGCTTTAAGGATTGCTATTCTTTCTTTTGTTGAAAAGATGTCTTTCATGTTCTTACCGCATGAATTATTTGTTCACGATTTATAAACATTTCGTTCACATTATATGAACTTTAGATAGAAATGTCTATTTTTTATTTCGTAATATTGACTTTCTCCACGAACATTAATGTTATCTTTAAGGGTACCTGTGAATTACCCCGCGGCAAGCCGCGGGGCGTCTTTACGCTTGCTTCCGCTCACTCTTAAGAGCGAGCTTCAGCTGCGCAGGGCTGCCCTTTTTCTCTTTATGCATTTCAATATAGTTTCTCACCATTTCTCCAGTGACATCGGAGCCCACACTTCGGACAAAATAGCCTGGCTTCCATAGCTTCCCTGCCCATAACCTGTTCTTCACCCGTGGGAACTTTTTAAAAATTTCTCGCGCACTGATGCTTTTAAAAACCCTCATAACCTTTGCCACGCTCAACTTTGGCGGTATTTCCACCAGAAGATGCACATGATCCTCCCCGTGCAATCCACTCAGCGAACAAATCTTTGCCCTATTATCTCGTTGCTCCTTTTTATTAACGACTGCAAATGCGAACAAGGACGCCGTTTTTTGGACCGAAGCCCTCCTTTTTGCCTGAAAATGAGCTTGTTACAGAAAGGCAGATGAAGCACTACGAGTTTGTGGAGTCTTACATTAACCCTCTTAAGAAAGCCAGAGAATATATGAATCTAATGAAGGAAGAAGGACTAAACAAATGCAAACTGGCCAAAAAGCTGGGGATTTCAAGGGCTCGGGTGACCCAGATACTGAACCTTTTGAAACTGCCGGAAGAAAAACAAAAGATTATTTTGAAGCATGGAAACAAAAAGCAAATTTCATTTAAATCTTAATGGGTTTTAATTTTTTTGTGTCCCCTCTATGCTTTTCATCAACTCATACGCTATATTTCCACTCATCAGACGCATGATACTTTCTTCAGAACTGCCAAAACTTAATAAATTAACACTACCATACCAAACAATTTTTTGATCTATAACTGCAAATTTCTGGTGTATCCTCGGCCGAAACACCACAATAACCCCGTTA
>JAFGJP010000252.1 GCA_016929035.1 Candidatus Auribacterota bacterium
CTGGAAGAAGACTGGCTTTATGAAGCCATAACAGAAACATACATACCTCTTATTGAAATATTCGAGGGATTTGAGAGAGACAAAGTCCCTTGGAAATTGACCATGTCGATAACGCCTCCTTTGGCTGAGATGCTGGCTGATTCTCTTTTGCAGGACCGGTATCTCAGGCATATTGATAAGCTGATTGAGCTGTCTTCCCGGGAGATCGACAGAACCCGCTGGCAGGGAGAATTCCACCACCTGTCACTGATGTATAAGGATATGTTTCTGAGGGCTCGTCATATTTTCGCAGACAAGTACAACAGAAATATTTTGACTGCATTCAAACAGTTTCAGGATGCCGGGCATCTGGAAATCATCACATGCGGAGCAACGCACGGCTATCTTCCTCTTATGGAAATCAATCCTCATGCTGTACGTGCGCAGATCAAGATTGCTGCAAAAAACTATGAAAAACATTTTGGAAGGAGGCCTCGCGGCATATGGCTTCCGGAGTGCGGTTATCATCCTGGACAGGATAAGTTCCTTGCTGAAGAGGGGATTAAATTCTTTTTTGTCGATACGCACGGAATATTACACGCAACACCGCGGCCTAAATACGGAGTGTTTGCTCCGCTTGTCACCGAACATGGCGTGGCGGCCTTTGGCCGCGATGTGGAAAGTTCTAAGCAGGTCTGGAGCGCAGATGAAGGATATCCCGGAGATTATTATTACCGTGATTTTTACAGGGATGTTGGTTATGACCTGGAATTTCATTATATCAAGGATTATATCAATCCTGATGGTACGAGGAAGATGACAGGAATCAAGTATTACAGGATTACCGGGGAAACGGATGATAAGCGTCCGTACGAGCCGCATATAGCATTGGAAAAAGCGGCAGCACATGCCGGAAATTTTATGTTTAACAGAGAAAAGCAGATTGAATACCTTTATGATGTTCTTGGAGGGAAAAAGCCCATTATTGTTTCTCCTTATGATGCTGAGCTTTTTGGTCATTGGTGGTTTGAGGGTCCCAAGTGGATCGATTTTCTCGTTAGAAAAATCGCCTATGACCAGAAGACCGTTAAGCTGACAACCCCAACGTCCTATCTGGACGAAAACCCGAAAATACAGGTCAGTACCCCTTCTACGTCAAGCTGGGGATATAAAGGTTATCATGAGGTCTGGCTGGAAGGCAGCAATGACTGGATTTACCGTCACCTTCATGAAGCAGCGGAGCGCATGGTCGAACTGGCCAAACTTAAACCCGATGCTTACGGTCTTGAGAGAAAAGCTCTCAACCAGGCAGCGCGTGAGCTTGTTCTTGCTCAATCAAGTGACTGGGCATTCATCATGAAAACCCAGACAATGGTCCCTTATGCTATCCGCAGGACCCGCGACCATATCGCCAGGTTCTCGAAGCTTTACATGGATATCAAATGCGGGACGATTGATGAAGTCTGGCTTTCAGATATCGAATCAAAAGACAATATCTTTCATGAGATTGACTACAAGGCTTATGCCTGAAGCTTCACATCTCTTCACTTGAATCGTAAAATACCCAGATGATTTGAACGGGGCAAAAATTCTGTTCAAAAAGTCTTTTTCATCTTTCGCGTTTTTTGAGGCTTGCCCGTTATCTTAAGACTGGAGTCGAATAGTTTTTTACGGGATCTTTGCTCCTCTCCGGCCTCTACATATGATAAAATGATGCATTATGGCAAAGAATGAACTCCGCAACATCAAGCTTACCATCGAATATGATGGCACAGATTTTTTCGGCTGGCAGGTTCAGCCTGGCTGCCGGACTGTTCAGGGAGAGATTGAAGGAGCGGTTGAGAAACTGACAGGCGAATTTCGCCGGGTTTTTGCTTCCGGCAGGACAGATGCAGGCGTTCATGCTCTGGGACAGACAGCTCACTTTCATACGACGTCTTCGATACCGGGCAATCGTTTTGCCATGGCTTTGAATGCTTTTCTCCCTGATGATGTGGTTATTTTGTCTTCCAAAGCCGTGCCGCTTTCTTTTCATGCGAGGAAGTCAGCCAAAGGGAAGCATTACAGGTATGTGATATACAATAGAAGAGTGAGCTCACCTCTGCGGCGAAGGCAAATGCATTGCGTTTATGAAAAATTGGATATTCTTAAAATGCGCAAGGCTGCAGAGCTTTTTGTCGGGAAAAAGAATTTTGCCTCATTTGCTTCCAATGCCAGGAGAAAAGATGATCCGGTGAGAAGCGTCACGGATGTTCGCGTTACAAAAAAGGGCCCGGTCGTAACGATCGATGTCATGGGAAGAAGCTTTCTTTATAAGATGGTCCGCGCGATTTCAGGAACGCTTGTTGAAATCGGAAGAGGGAAGGAACTGGATATTGTCTCCATATTTCGAGCACAAAGAAGGGTTTCAGCCGGGCCGAATCTTCCTGCCTGCGGGCTTTATCTGGTCAGAGTGATTTATTAATAACAATCAAAGAGTGCTTTGCACATGATTAAAATATCAACCGCAGAGATGCGGAGGCGCAAAGAGATTAATGAATGTCCCTGCGGGAAATCGCAACAAGAGAAGACTGTATTGATTCATTCTATGCATTTTTTTTAAACCTTTCTTTGCGTCTTAGCGCCTTTGCGGTTAAATTATAATTATTAGCGCATAGAGCTTCTTGTTTAGAGAACTTTAATCAGAGCCAGATCGGGCAAGGTCATTTTATGATAGCCATAAAAGCTGTTTTTCAGAAAGAAAGAAAGAAAGACTCACTGGCAGCTCTTCTGATTTTTTTTGTCATTCTCTCTCTTTATTTTGTTTCTCTTCCGTACCCTTTTCTCTGGGATGACGAAGTGTCTCTTACCCAGAATCCCGGGTTCGGCACGCCCCGCTATGTCAGAGAGATATTTACAAAACATTTTTTTGATGCCGGACTGCAGCAGAAGTTTTCTCCCCAGCGCGGTTTTTACAGGCCGCTTGTTGGTTTGAGTTTTCTCTTAGACAGGTTGATATGGGGAATGCAGGCTTATGGCTTTCGCCTGACAAACATCATCCTGCATGCAGCAACCTGCATAGCTTTCTATTTTCTTTTTAAGCGATTGAATTTTTCTCCTGGTATTTCTTTTCTCTGCACTTTCATTTATGCTGTCCATCCTGTCCATATTGGAAGCGTCGCTTATGTTTCCGGCCGGACTGATGTGTTGAGGACGCTCTTTATGCTCCTTGCCTTTTTATCGTACTGGGACAGGAAGCTTCTTCCGTCTTTTGTTTTTTCTGTCTGTGCTTTTCTATCGAAGGAAGATGCTGTCGTCCTGCCGGGCCTCTTTTTTGCTTCAGATATTATCTTGAAAAAAAAGTTTTCGAAGACGGTTATTCCTTATCTCCTGCTTATTCCTGCCTACATGCTTTTCAGAAGATATTATCTTAACGCGCATGACCTGCATGGAATGAAGACCTCTTTCTTTTATTATGCGACTCTTGCCAAATCGGTTTTTGTCTATTTAAGGATAATCGTCTTTCCTTTTGATCTCCATTTCGAAAGGTTTCATCCGATTGTAACAAGCTTTGTCTCAGGAGCTTATTATATTCTGGCTTTTTTTGTTCTCTTTTTCCTTGCTTTGAAAATATCATGGAATCGCCCGGTAGCTCTTTTTTCGCTGATTTCTTTTGGTGTTGTCTTCCTTCCGGTTTCGAATATCGTGCCGATTTACTACCGCTACAGCGATGTCTATCTTTTTCTGTCAGATCACTTCTTATATATGCCTTTAATGTTCATCATCCTTTTTACATTGAGCCTGATGCCGCCTCTTAAGATCATTACAAGAACCTTTGTTTTAGCGAGTTATATCGTATTATGTGCCTTTTTTTTGTTTTTTTTCGCAACTTCCATCAGGGTTTGGAGAGATAAGGAGATCTTTTATAAAGATATTATTAAAAAATCAGCTTTTCCTTTCAGGGCTTATAATAATCTTGCCGCTTATTTTGAAAAAAGAGGGGATTCCCGCTGTCTGGAGTATCTGAAAAAGCTGAAAAAAATAATGCCTCCAGACTACGTTTATTATTATATAGTCAAAACGCACTGGCACTATTTTCAGGAACATGACCTTGAAAAAACCATACAGACTTTCGAAGAAGCAATAGGAAACGGGGTACGGGTTCCTCTTGTATATTATGGCCTGGGGGATGTCTGGTTTGAAAAGGGAGATGTGCAGAAAGCCATAAATTATTATGAAGAAGGATTGAGGCTGAGCAGCACATCTGACGCAGATGCTTTATTTCGACTTGGATTTTTGTATTATTGCCAGGGGGATAGGATTTCTCTTGAAAAGGCGCTTGGGTATTTCGTAAAAAGCAATGATTTAAATAGGTCAGAAACAGCAGAAAGGTATATGATAAAGACAAAAAAGCTTTTATTCCTTGAACGATGACTCTAAATCATGTTCGTAATCGGAAAATTAGCAAATAGTTAAAAAACATATCATTTTGATATAAAAACATATCATTTTGATATATTATTTAATATTCTCAAAATAAGAACATTGTGACTGATACATAACGTTTCTACAGTATCTATCTAATAATGAATATGTTACATGATATTTTTATTTTTTATGGTAAATTTTCGTGAAGGAACAGTTTTTGCATTACAATAATATCGTTAAAAACAGAAACCAATTAACCGGAGGTGGAAGATGAGAAGGTCAAAAGGATTTACGTTGATCGAGCTTATCATGGTGATCGTCATCCTTGGTATTCTCGCAGCTGTGGCTATCCCCAAGTTCGTTGACCTGTCAACGCAGGCTAACCAAAGTGCCTGTAAGTCCAATCAGGGTGCTATAGAATCCGCTTGTGCGATCTATTACGCGTCCCGTGCGGCTGTTGGTGAAACACCGACATTCCCGTCAGCCTATACAGATACAAGCCTGTATGCTGGCGGCGTTGTCCCGACATGCCCTGTCGATACGGCAACATATACCTATACTCAGACTACAGGATCAGTATCCTGCGATCAGGCTGGTCATTAATACCTGGCCTAATGTTTCTTAATGAAAAGGGGAGCAAAAGCTCCCCTTTTTTTTAAAAATGCATGTTCTAGAAAGCTTTATATTTCTTTTTTGCCTGATCCTCTTTATCATTTCCTTTCTTGAAAGCGGCCTCCAGGATCTCACTTACTACTTTCTTTATACGACCCTGAGCTTTTTATCCTTTTTCATCGTACTGTTTAAAAAGCCGGGAGAGAAAAAGGTTACTTTAGAGCTTTTATTCTTTTTGGCTGTTTATCTTCTTATAATGCTGTCTTCTCTTTTTTCAGTTGATCCGAATGTCACACGAATTGCCAGCAACCAGGTATTTTCAGCGGTTCTTCTTTTTTTTACTTTCAGCAACCTCTCTTTTGAAAAAAGACAGCAGCTTGTCAAAAGCCTCATTGCCGCGTCGACATTTTTAGCCGTCCTGGGGATAATCCAGACGCTGACAGGGTCCGGAGGATTCCGCTCTGGAGGAGGAATTGCCAGAGCTCATTCTGTTTTTGTCACTCCGAACACGTTTGCCGGGTTTTGCGCTGTTTTTCTCATCCTTTCTCTTTATTTTTTCTTTTCAGAACGCAAAAAAGAAAGGGTTTTGCTCTATGGCCTTTCGGCTTTTATTCTGACAGGGGGCATTGTGTGTTCTTTTTCCCGCTCTGTCGTTCTTCTTTTTGTTCCGATGACGGTTTTTGTTTTCACTAAACTGCTTTGTTCTTTTCAAAGATCGGAACTTGTTAAAGCTTATTTCAAGAAAAGGATCACGTCCGTTTTCCTCCTGATAGCCGGCTGCGGCGTCATTTTTATTCTGGCCGCTTTCCTTGGCGACAGCGAATATGTCAAAGAGCGCCTGATGTCGTATCTCAGGCCTCACCGGGCGTCATCGCTCCATGCCCGCATGCTTTACTGGAGGAGCGCATGGGGAATGATAAAAGATTTTTTTCCATGCGGGAGCGGATACAGCACTTTTGCGACGATCTACCCCTGGTACAAGGACCCGTCTTTCCAGGGCGTGACACATTTTTTTGCTCACAATGACGCTATCCAGTTCCTGTCTGAACTTGGCCCTCTGGGCCTTTTTGCCCTTCTTTTTTTCTGGGCATGGGCTTTCGTCAAAACGTATCGTTCAAATGGATTTTCTTCCGCGTGCGGCTTTGCTCTTCTCTTTCTTATTTTTTTCTCTGTTTTTGAATATGTTTTTTATCTCCCGACTTTTCTCTTTATCATGGTCCTTTTCTTTGCCGTTATGACCTTAGTTGAAAAACAAAGGGAACACCTTATGATGGAACGCATTGTCAGGATTGTCCTCATAGGGGCTGTTCTGACAAACGTTATTTTTCTCGCGCGGCTTTTTTCCGCGGAAAAAGAAGTGAAAAGGGCCAGAAAAAGGCTGGAGAAGCCGCAGCCTTCAGAACATGCCTGGGGAAGCGCTCTTGAGGATATGCGCGAGGCTGAAAAAATGATGCCGAAGAGCGTTTCTTACAAGCTGAACTCTTTCCGTATCATGGCTGTTCTTTATGAGAATTTTCAAAGAAAGGACCTGGCCGAAGCGCTCGAAAAGAAATTTGACGACATATCGGCCCTGGCCCCTTATCATAAAAAAGCGGTGGATGCAGCGTATGTGTTTTTTGCGCGTCATCAAAAAGACAGGCAATCTTTTTATCGATATTATTTGAAGGTTCAAAAGCTGATACAGGAGAGATCCAGGGCTGGCCGAAGTCTCTCTTCAGAAGAGAATGAATAGTCTTTTAAAAAACAAAGCAGGAAGCCATTTTGATCTCTTGATCGTTTTTTCGCTCTGCCTTGCCGGATTCCTTGTTTTTTTCCCTGTCCTTCAGTGTGGTTTTGTCAACTTCGATGACAACCGTTACATTTATGAAAACAGAGATATTCTTCATGCGGACAAAGATGCCGTGGTGAATTTTTTTTCCCGTTGCTATGTCGGGCTTTATCTGCCCTTGACCATGCTTTCTTTTGCTCTGGATTTTACTTTGTGGAGACTGTCTCCTGCCGGATTTCATGCAATGAATCTTTTCCTGCATCTCTGCAATGTCATGCTTGTTTTTACTATCTTAAAAAGACTTCTGAAAGACAGGCGGCCTGCGTTTTTTGTCTGCCTTCTTTTTGCTGTTCATCCCGTTCAGGTGGAGGTTGTGGCCTGGGTCAGCCAGAGGAAAACCCTTCTCAGCAGTTTTTTTATTCTGCTGTCGTTTCTTCTGTATGCGCGCTCGTACGAGAGCGGTGAGGAAGGCAGGCGCTTTTACCGGTTCAGTTTACTCTGCTATATGCTTTCGCTCCTGAGCAAGCCGGCCTATGTGTTTTACCCGTTCATTTTAATTTTTTATGATTATTGTTTTTTGAAAAAGACATGGCGCTCGGCGCTTTCCGGCAAGACCCTTTTCTTTTTGTTCTCTCTTATGTCGGGCGGCATCACCTGGTATTGTCATCAGAGCTCAGGAGCATTATATTTTTACAGGGAAGGGAGCTTCTTCAAAAATGCTGCTGTGTCTTTGGCTTCCCTGGGCCTTTACGCGCGCATTTTGATTTTTCCAGTTCGGCTTTCCGTCATCTATGAGCTGCCAAGAGAAGGACATTTCTTCATCTCTTTTGCTTTAGGCTTTATTCTCCTTGTTTCTGGCGCTTTTTTTGCAGCGGCCGGCTTGAGGGAGAAAAAAGAAAGCGTGTTTTATCTGGCATGGGTGTTTTTTATCATCGTTCCTGTTTCCGGCCTGCTTCTGCCTCTTTCCACGGTCGCCAACGACCGCTACCTTTATCTTCCTTCAGTTGCTTTTTTTGTTATTTTCCTGCAGCCTCTGTTCACGATGCGCAGGCCGATATCCCGGCTGAAAAAGTTTTATATGGCTGGAGCAGGAACAGCACTGCTTTTGTTCTATATGTTTTCAGCACACAGCCGCATACGTATCTGGGAAAATACAGAGGTTCTTTGGATTGACACAATAGCCAAGACAAGGTTGACCCATCTGCCGTTTTTAAGCCTGGGACACTTTTACCTCGAAAAAGGCAACCTGTCTGCAGCAGAGAAGCATCTTGATAAAGCTCTGGAAAAAGCTCCAGAAAATATCGATACGCTTATTACTCTCAGCATGCTTTTTTTTCAAAAAAAAGATTATGCCTCATCAATGGATTACCTGAAAAAAGCGCACGCCGTCGAACCCACAAATGCAGATATCCTTAACAGGATGGGGATCATCAGCGCTCATCAAGGTCGAAAGGATGACTCCCTTCTGTATTTTTTTCAAGCCATACAGAACAGGCCTGATTATTTTGATCCTTATTTCAATACAGCTGTTGTTTTTTTCGAACAGGGAGAGAAAGAAAAGGCTGAGGATTTTTTTGTTCTTGCGCTTCATGCAGGCAAGGATTCCTCCATGATCATGCAGGAACACATAGACAGGTATGAAAGGATGAGGCAGATAGAACTGGCCGATTTTCTGGAGAGCATTCTGCAAAAAAATCGTTAAAAAGAATTACCCTTGAAATTCTTCAGCGGGAATTTCAGCCCATCATGTTTAGGTTAATGCCTTTTCCTTGCTCTTTTTCAACGCTCAGCTTGAAGATTTCCTTAGCGGCCTTTTCATTGTCCTGAGGAGCATTAAGCCGGGCGATCATGCTTTGATCTTTGGCTTCGTCCTGCTTCTGGACCTCATCTTCTTTCTGAGAATTGAGGGCTTGAAAGGCTTGAAACTGGAATTCTCTGGGACCTATTCCTTCTACAGGCATGTCTCCCTCCTTTGTGCATGGGAACTCATCCGTGATCCACCATACAGTTCATTGTGAAGGGAATTCCTTTTCCCCAAAACACA
>JAFGJP010000253.1 GCA_016929035.1 Candidatus Auribacterota bacterium
CACAGAGAAAAACAGAGAATACAAAAGGGGTAGTAATCTTGCCTTTGGCAATAAGAAAAATAAAAAACAACCAGCTATTTCTTCAGTTAACCAATCAACAGAATCTCCATGTCCTTTGTACCGCTTTCGTTATCTTCTTTCTTCTTCTGTTTTTTCACGGACTCAACGGTCTTAACGGACCAAACGGACCTGACGCAATTACATTTCAGACACTTTCCCCTTTAGGCGCTTATTTCTGTTTTCCTTTGAAACACCTCTTGTTTTTTATATAATGAGAAAGATTATGAATGATAAATCCAGGGGGTACGGATTATGAATCAAAAGAAAAAATATGTCTCTTTTCCCATTATCACCTTATTCCTTTTTTCCCTTTTTCACAGCTTTGCATTTTCCCAGCCGACTGACACCTACTTTCCCTATGTGGGAAGGGTGACAGGCAAAAACGTCAATATCCGGGCAACAGCTAACCTTGGGTCAGAAGTCATGGGACAGCTTGAAGAAGGACGCGACATCGTCATCATCGGGGAAGAAAGCGGCTGGTGCCGGATCAGGCCTGAAGAAAATGCCAAAGCCTGGATTTATGCTGATCTTGTTAAAAACGGCATCGTCACAAAAGACAATGTCAATATCCGCGCAGGGGCCACGCTTTCGAGCTCCGTTCTCGGCAAGCTCCATGAAGGAGACACGGTTGTCATCGTGGAAAGATTTGAAGACTGGTATCAAATAGAAATGCCGCTCGGCATGGGATATTACATCCATAAAGATTTCATCAAGTATCTCTGCCCGGTGGAAGAATATGACTATTTTCTTGAAAAGGAAAAAAAGACAAAGCAGATGTTCAAGGACGCCGATGAGTATCGGAGGAATGAGCTCAGAAAAAGATATAATGAAGTCAATTATGACCTCATCATCCAAAAGTTCCAGAAGATCATCGATTTCTATCCTGATTCAATCGAAGCAGAAAAATCCCTTCAGAGAATCGCCGATGCACAGGAAAAAAAGAAAATCGCTCAAACGCGTATTCAGAGTAAAAGGCTTAACCTCCAGATTCTCAAGGAATACGACAGGGCGGAAGAAGAAAGACGAAGGATCATCTATTCTGAATCGTTTGATCCGGCAGAATACGATGCTGTCATCGACATGTACCAGAAAATCATCACTGACTATCCTGATTCACGGGCTGCCAAAGAATCTCTCCAAAAAATTTCCCAGCTGAAGCAGCTCAAGGAAAAAAAGATATCTGAATGGGAAAGCCAGGCGGAGTTTACTTTTGAGGGAACACTGGAAAAAGGATCGACCTCAGCAACGGACAAAGCAAATCATAAGATTGTTGATTCAACCGGTCAACTTCTCGGCTATGTTTATTCGGAAGCTGTTGACCTTCGCGCCTATGAAGGCCGCCGAGTCAAAGTTGAAGGGATGAGATATACATATTCTGAAGAAAGCTCAGCCAAACGCGTACCTGTTTTAAAGATTAAGACAATATCTCTGGAGTAAAAAACCGTAGGCCCCTTCGGCTCAGCTCAGGATAAACGTGGGAAGTGGGACGTAGGACGTCGCCCTGAACCATGTTGTGTTCAGAGTGATCGAGCCATGAAAGAAAAAAATGCCGCCATGGCAAGCGAACGCAGTGACAAAGCAATCTCCAGATAATCGCTACTGATAATTTCTCTCAATCGCAATCTGTTATAATCCATGTTGAATATATACGCGTCAATCTGCGTTTGATTCGCTATAATCATCGTCGCCTGTACCTGCTTTTCTCGATATCAGCTTTTCGATATCATTGACCCAGTCTTTTGTTCGGGGAACAAGCCAGGCCGCGGCATCATCCTGCCCTCTTTCATCTTTAAAATCTACCCGCACAAACGGCAGGAGCTTTGTCTTTTTCAGAAAGCTCTTTACCGATTCGACTTTTGAGATTGACGAAACCCTTATTTCCAGCTGTCTGGAGGGGACCCACATCTCAAAAAAAATCTCTTCGTCCGTGAGAATCAAGACCCCGTTCCCTCTCACCTGAGCCAGGCCGCGGGACATCAGGCCGAAGAAATTGGCGCTCGGGCACATCCTGAGAATATTTTTTCCTTCATATTTTTTCAGGACTTTTTCTGTTTTTCTTACTTTGAGAACTCTCAAGAAAACAAAGACGGCAATAAAAAACACGATGAGGAGAGTTGAAAGGATTATTGCGAAGGTCATGGTGAACACCCCCTTCCTGCGCCTGTTGAAAACGGCTTACTGTATTATAAGCCACTTTTTTTAAAAAAATACACACTTTTTATTTATTATAGAGGTTGCTTCGTCATCATGAATCACATAGGATTCATAATTCCTCGCAATGACGACGTCCTGTCTCCTTCGTCCCGCTGTCTTTTTTCGTTTCGAGAATACCCGTTGTGTGAAAAATTTTGTGAAGAAAAAAAGCCTTCCGCAGGCTTTCTATTTTGATTCCATCATAATTTCGGGTGACGTGATGTGTTCACAAGCAGGGCCTGATTGCGATCGTAGCGGGCATGGTTTCCCTGTGCTTAGTTTTCACTAGAAAACTACAGGGGGGAGCGAAGGTCGTAATCGGAGTGCAGTCTTGCCTCGCCGGCGTAAGCCGCGTAGGCAACGCCGCACGCGGGGCAAGACAAACGTCCCTACGGTGAATACATCACGTCAGGACCCAAGAATGACCATGGTTTATTTCGTCTACCCTGTTTTACTTATCATGTATGATAAAATTTATGATATATTAGAAAAAAATGAGACCTCCTGACAAATACCAGCTCCTTCTCATCCTGTTCATCCTCAGCTTTGCCCTTCGCCTGGGATACATTTTTGAAATGAGAGGTCACCCGTCTTTCCTCCGTCTGGGGCGAGGTCTTGATTCTTATCATTTTCACGAGGAAGCTGAGAAAATATCATCAGGCGATACTCTTCTGAAAGAAAAAGAATTCTATCAGGCCCCTCTTTATAGCTATTTTCTTGCAGCTGTTTACTCCGCTTTCAATAAAAACCTGCAGGCCGCCCGGGTCTGCCAGGCCTTTCTTTCATCTCTCGGCGTCCTTCTTGTCTTTCTCCTGGCTTTCCAGTATTCACAGCGAAAAACCGCGTCTTTTTTTTCCGCTATCGTCTGGGCTTTTTATGGACCATCTCTTTTTTATGACGGACTGATCTTAAAAACAAGCTTTATACTGTTTCAGATATTCCTTCTGATGATCTTTATCTATCCTTTCATCGTCAAGGACACCCGCGGACTGCTCTGCGGGTTTTTTGCAGGATCACTTATAACGACACGACCGAATTTTGCGGTTCTTGTGCCTTTTCTCACAGGACTCAAACTGCTTTACCCCGCAAAAAAAACGTCCGGATGGAAACAGCTCGCCCTTTTCCTCGCAGGCGCCCTTGTCCTGCCGGGTCTTTTCTTTATCCGCAACGCCACATTGGGGCAGCCCTGGTTCAAGCTGTCCTCCGTCGGGCCTCGAGCTGTCATTCAGGGACAGATCCCGGATGATACGCGCATCGGGTGGGACGACTCTTCCAGAGGCGACAGAATGCTTCATGAAACGCAGGGGGATCTGAAAAAAGTCATTTCTCTTCTTCAGGAAGAGATCCGAAAAGAACCGATGATCTGGCTGAGGCTCCAGAAACAAAAGCTGAAAGCCTTTTTCTCCTGGTATGAATATCCGAACAACTACAACTTCTATCTAGCAAAAAAAGATTCTTTTTCACTGAAGATGTCTTTTATATCATTTATCCCTGTTCTTATCTTCACCCTGTGCGCTTTCTTCATTTCAGGAAGGAACTTTCAGCACAAGGCCCTATTCGCGTGCATCTTTATGATCGTTTTTCTATGCGTCTTCCCTTTTTATCCGTTCTCCCGGTTTCGCATGCCTCTTGCGGCGGTCCTTTCCATCCCGTCCGGAATCTTCGTTCTGACCTTTTTTCAGGTCCTGAAGAAAAAAAACATCACCTCCTCTTTTCTTTTTGTATTCATCACAGCCGTCTCTTTCTTCTATCCTGCGTATCTTTCCAGGCATTTTCACCTTGTCAGGGAAATAGATTACTTCAATTATGGGAACTATTACTTAGAATGCCGCCTTACAGGCGAATCAGAAA
>JAFGJP010000038.1 GCA_016929035.1 Candidatus Auribacterota bacterium
ATTGTCATCAGCGAAAAAGAGTTCCGCGGAGGCACGTATATTGATATTCGTGTTTTTTACAGAGATGACAATGAAGATCTGAAGCCCACGAAAAAGGGTGTCATGATCAAAAAAGACCTTCTGGAAGAGCTCAAGGATGCTATCAACAGCATCGACTAATGTTTGTGCTCAGGAATGCCTTTTAAGCCTGTAGACTTTGTTCTACATCATTGAAAGTTATTCTGCTCGAATTCGTCAAGAGTTCTGCTGTTATACATATCCTTCATTGTTACCCATGACCCCAGGCGATAACGCCTCCAGCATTTGTATCCTTTGATATACACAGGATTCGGTCCTGTATTCGATTCAAAAAGAATGTCTTTGTAACCAAACGGACTGTTCACGCGAAGGATCGAGACGTGCTGGTTGAACCATTGAAGAGCCAGCTGGCCTTCTTTGGTCACAGCCAGCTTATCGCACTCACGGCAAACATAATGTGGGAAATAGGCCGGTAAATTAGAATCAATGATTTCTTTATGACAAATACTGCATTTGTTGGTATAAATTTGAAACATAATAAAATCAAAAAATTAAATATCAAAAATAAGGAGCATTCCAGATATTAGATACAAGATTCAAGATACCCGATAAAATGTGCACTCCGTGCGTTATAATTATGGAGCCCCACGGGCTTACCCTTCGACTTCGCTCAGGACAGGCGCCCGGGGTCTTCTGCGCAGGCGGATAAATTAGGTTAATATTTTGAACGGAGTTTCACAATAATTTTGCTGATTTGTGTTCCTTGATTTTATAATTATCTGAGCGAAGCGTTCCTTAACTTATCTTGTATCTTGCATCCTGTATCATGTATCTCTTATATGCGGAGCATGATTTATCCTAAGCTTGTCGAAGGACCTTTATTTTTGTTCTTGGATTTCCCACCAGCCGCAGATCTGATTTTTCCCTCTTTTTTTCGCTTCATACAAAGCCTGGTCAGCCTTTTCAATCACATCATCGATCTCCTCAGCGTTTTCCGGGAAAAGAGCAATGCCGACACTGATGCCGATGCTGAGCGCTCCCTCTTCAAGAAACGGACCTGAATTCTCAACGGCATCGAGAAGCCTTTTCCCCAGTTGAAGAGAATCCTTAGCGTTCAGATTAAGCAGGCATGTCATGAACTCATCACCACCGTACCTGCAGGCAAAATCTGTCTGCCTGAGAATACCTTTGACTTTATTGGCTATTGTCTGCAGCACAAGATCGCCGACAGGATGCCCGTACGTATCGTTTATTGTTTTGAAATTATCAATGTCTATCAGGAAAAGAGCCAGGCTTGTCCCATATCTTTTCGAGCGATAGACTTCTGTCTCCAAACGTTCTTTAAAATGGCGGATGACATAAAGACCGGTAAGGCTGTCCGTAATCGAAAGCTCTTCTATCTTTTCAAAAAGCCGGGCATTCTCAACAGCCATGGCGATCTGTCCGGCAAATGACTTTATCGTGTGCATTTCATCCTGCGAAATTTTCTGCTGGCTGAGAATATTGTCTACCACCATTAAGCCGACAACGATATCCTTGATCTGCAGAGGCACGAAAACAACAACGTCGTGAAAGCTTTTCTGGACAAGATTTTCTCCTTCTCCCAGAACGTGGTCGACAAGAGGATGGACTTTGGACTTGAGCGGGTACTGCTCTTTATCCAGTGACATTATATTTCCTCTGAGGTCATAAGCCACTTCTCCTTTAAGAAGCTCTCTTTTTCTGTCAACAAGATAGAGCCTTACTCTGTCAAAACCCATATGGGTCACGATGCTTTTGACAATCAGCCTCAACAGTTCGTCAAGATGAATGCTTTTAACAATATTTGAAGAGATTTCAAATGATGCTCTCAGCTGCCTGACGTGTCTTTCGTTCTGCATGAAGATTTTTAAATTTTTCATGGCGACTGTCAGCTCTGAACAAAACAGGCGTATTTGAGAAAGATTAATTCGCGAAAAGCGATGTCCTGTCAGCCGGGTTATCCTTATCATCCCGAGAAACTCTCCCTCTGTTCTCAGGGCAACACAAATGCTCGACTGGTTCTGCCTGTCAATAACAAGGTCGGTAATCCCCGAACAGAGCCCCCACAAAGGGGATTCTCTTGTGACAACGAGGACTTCTTCACCGTCCTGAAGCACGTTGGATCTCATGACCTTCTGGCATCGCAGGACATTCTCATGAGGCTCCCATGTAAAAACAGCTCCTTCGATCTTTCCAAGAGCTTTAGACAGGATTATCAGGGAATGAGAATAAAGGGCGTCCGGGTCCTTGTCATGGCTGATGATGTGCCAGAGTTCGTTGAGGGTGGAGTTTTTTTCTCGCCTTTTTTTGCGTTTCACGATCATACTTTACATGTACATGGAAAAAATATAGTTGGCTTCCATGGCCGCCTGATTGATCTCTCTGTCTAAAAAATCCGACGTATATTCACCGGACCTGATGGCCATCAGAACATGGTCAGAAAAAGCACTCAAAATCCTTTCCAGCGTTCCCAGAAGAGGTGAATAAGGGAGCGAGCGTCCGTTTTTAAGCGTTGTTGCGATTACCTCATAATCTTCCTTGTAATCCTTAAAATAATTCTGCAGCAGGGAGATCCGTGAAGGGAAGACACCTATTCTGTATCCATGCCGCATCTGTGACTCCGAAGATACCAGAAAACGTATCCACTCCGCTGCTTCTTCCGGGTACCGGCTCCACTTGGGAACAGCCAGGCTGCTCCCGCCTATAAAAGGAAAACTGCCCTCAGGCCCTTTTGGTAAATTCACCACGCCATAATTTTTTGCAACTTCCTGAGAGTAATTTGAATGCTTGAGATTGGACAGGTTGTAAAGGGGCGATTTTCCGATTATTTCCGTGGCAAAATTCCCGGAAAAAAAGCTTCCTGTGGGAATAATCCCATACCGCTTATGGCTGTCTTTTCCTCCGTAGAGGTCATTGACAAGGTCAAAATACCAGTGAATGGCCTTTCTCGCCTGCGGAGAATCGAAACTGACTTTTTTTAAATTCGCCGACAGCAGGTGCCCCCCCATGCCCCATATCCAAGGAGCAAGGTCGTGGATAAGAACAACTTCGCTGTGTCCTGAAAGACGAAATGCCATGATGTCATCGGGTGACTTCCTCTTGCTTTGAATCACGAGGCATACATTCCTGAAAGAATCAAAATCCTCAAGATCCCTGGACGAAAATCCGTAAAGCCTGAGTATATCTATCCTGTAATAAAGCATGCGGATATCAGCCATCCAGGGCATGGCCATGAACCCTCCTGTTTCATAAGAAATAGATGATTCTTTGAGAGGAATGATTATATCGGAGGTGATGTCTTCGTCAAAAAAAGCACTGATATCTCTGAGAACACCAAGATAGTTCAGAGTAGAAACCCAGGTCGTTCCGATCTGAATGACATCCGGAGCGACCAGTTCGCCCTGCTGCTTGTGCACATTCATCAGACGGTCCCAGGCATGGCTCCATGGGATTATCGTCGGTTCAATATGAATATTTGTATGCCATTTTTCAAAATGAGTGATCTCTTTTTCTATAGCACTGAGCGTGTCGAAATCACCATTCGGCATGAGCCAGAAGTTTAACTGGACGATTGACATAAAATGTTCTTCTTGTGAGAACGGTTGAATATTTTAACAGAATACTATACTATTTTAATAAAAAACAACTCTTTTTGTAACTGATTTTTCACTATTTAAAAAAAATCTTTTCAATTATCTCCTGTTACAATAAAATGTATATACAGAAGAAATATGACAACTTTCAGCAAAGAAGAGAATTATAAAGTCAGACTTGATCTTTTTGAGGGCCCTCTTGACCTCCTTCTTTATCTTATAAAGAAAAATGAGGTCGACATTTACGATATCCCCATTGAAATGATTACGGAGCAATATCTCGAGTATCTGTCTGTGCTCAAGGAACTTAACCTTAACAATGTCGGCGAATTTATTCTTCTGGCTTCGCAGCTGATTTATATAAAATCTCAATTGCTTCTTCCGGAAGACGAACGTGGAGATATGGAAGAATTTGAAGATCCTCGAATGGAGCTTGTTAACCAGCTTCTGGAATACCGGAAATTCAAGAACGCTGCCATCAGCCTGGATGCTCTGCAAAAGGAAGAAGCTGAAAGATATCCAAGGCTGGCAAAAATCCATCTGGATGAAATGGAAGAGGCTTCTGTCAGGCTCAATACCAGCATATTCGAGCTATTGGAAGCTTTCTCCAGCATCCTCAAGTCACGCGCATTTGATGCCTCGTTAGAGATAGAAGGAGAAACGGTTACCGTTGCAGATAAAATCTCAGAAATAAGGGAACGCCTGGGCCTCAGCATGCGCCTCACATTTACTGAAATCTTTCATGAAGCCCGCAGCCGGATAGAGCTGATATGTTCTTTCCTGGCCCTTCTGGAGCTGATAAAATCAGGAGAAATCAGCGCCATACAAACTGAAAATTTCGGAGAAATACTTATTCAGAAAAACCTCGGCTGAGCATGAGCAAAAACCTTAAAGATCCTCAAAAATACGATGAGATGAGCGAAGACCTGCGCCTTCAGGTCAAGGCTGTTATCGAGGCAATGATTTTCGCATCATACGACCCGCTTTCCGCGAACCGGATCAAGTCCATCCTGCAGGATGATTATGACATGACCACTACGGAAATCAAAAAGCTCATCTATAAGCTGAAAGAAGAATATGAAGCTGACAGCCGTGGTTTTGAAATCGTCGAACTCGGCGGCGGATATCATATGAGAACAAGAAAACAGTTCTTCCGCTGGATGGAAATTCTGCTCAACAAAAAAAAGAAGGAAACTCTTTCTCATGCTGCCTTGGAGACATTATCCATTATTGCCTACAGGCAGCCTGTTACCAAAGCAAAGATCGAGGATATCCGGGGCGTTAATGTTGATGGCATCATTCAGAAAATTGTCCAAAAAGGACTTGTGACTATTCTTAAAAAGAAAGATGCCCCTCTGGTTCCCTATCAATATGTTACAACAAATAAATTCCTGGAACACTTTGGGCTGAGATCCCTTGCTGACCTTCCCAAGCTTGACCACCGGCTGAC
>JAFGJP010000254.1 GCA_016929035.1 Candidatus Auribacterota bacterium
ATTAGCTGTTTATTAACGTGTTATTAACATCTTTACCATAGGGTTATGAACAGGAAAGATTAGATACAAGATGCATGATGCAAGATACAGGATAATCTTTAAAAAGGAAAATAGCTATCCGTCTTGCAGGGTTCATGGGAAGAGAACAGAGAAAAGAAAAGAGAAGATTATAAAAAAAATAAATAGGCGAAAGTAATTATCGATTTTTTTATCTTTTTTCTATTTTTCAAGAGGCGTTAATATTTTCTTCGATCTTCGAGATATTAATACGAAGGGAATCGTCTTTGTTGATATCTTCTTCGATCTTTCTAAAAGCGTGTATAACCGTCGTGTGATCTCTGCCGCCAAAATATCTGCCGATTTCTGGAAGGGAGTAGTCTGTGTGCTTGCGGGAGAGGTACATGGCGATCTGTCTGGGGAAAGCAATGAAACGTGGACGCTTTTTCCCTCGGAGGTCCTGCACGTTGATCTTAAAAAAATCCGCAACAGCTTCCTGGATCGATTCGATATTGATACGGTAAGAGGTCTCGTTTTTAATAAGGTCCTGAATGGCTTCCTCAGCAAGATCGAGATCGAGCGGAACTTCATTGAAATTGGAGTATGAGTAGACCCTGACAAGAGCTCCTTCCAGAGTGCGGATGTTTGATTTTATGGTTTCAGCGATGAAGTTGATGATATCCTGAGCAATATTTATCCCTTTCATTTCGGCTTTTTTTTGGAGAATAGCAACGCGTGTTTCAAAGTCAGGAGGCTGAAGATCGGCCGCAAGACCCCATTCGAAACGGGAAACAAGACGTTCTTCGATATTGGAGATTTCTTTAGGCGGCTTATCGCTTGAGATCACAATTTGCTTATGTGAATCGTACAGGCTGTTAAAAGTATGAAAAAACTCTTCCTGCGTGCTTTCTTTTTTTCCTAAAAACTGAATGTCATCAATAAGAAGGATATCGATGTTGCGGAACTTGTTTCTGAAATCCAGAGTATTTCCTTTTTGAATAGAATTGATAAGAAGGTTGGTAAATTCTTCGCAGGTGATATAGACGACTTTTTTATTTTTGTTCTTCTGTTTCACAAAATGCCCCACAGCCTGCATCAAATGGGTTTTGCCGAGGCCGACGCCGCCGTAAATAAAAAGAGGGTTGTAGGCCATTCCCGGCGACTGGGCAACAGCCACGGCAGCGGAATGGGCCAGGCGGTTGTTAGAGCCGACGACAAAACTTTCAAAGTTAAAAAGAGGATTCAATCGAGGAGAAACAGAGGCTTCAGAAGCAGTGCCAGTGTCTTTAGGTGCTTTTGAATAAGAGATATTCTTCTGCGATGTATCGACGCTCTGCGATTTTCCCTTGACAAGCCTGACGTCAAATTCCTGGCCGGTAAAGTTCACAAGGAGAGACTTGATGTCTTCAAGGTAATGATCTTTTATCCACTCAAGAAAGAGGTCTCCCGGAACCTCGAGATACACAGTATTATTTGTGCTCGAGAGATATTTGACAGGGGCGAGCCATGTCTCAAAGATCGTTTCATCATGCTTATCCCTGAGAGAGGCCAGAACTTTATTCCATATCCTTTTCATAGGATTTATTCACATATCCACAGGTTATCCACAGCTGTTAGCAAACTTTACCCTATGCTGCAAGGTCAAATGATGAATTACCCTAACACTGAGTAAAAACCTGCGCAAGAAGTTTTTTTCGAGGTTTTCAAATAATTCATAACACATTATATAGAAGATAGTTACACAATTTAAAAATAATTTTTATTTTTTTGTACTCTTTGAAAAAAAATTTAACAGTTTTTTGACTGTAAAAGTTATCACCATTATCCACAGGGTGTAACCCCTCCAAAAGGGCGAATCTTAGAAAAGATATTTAAAATAGTCCACATATTATCCACAGGTTATCCACAGGAGGGGGCGCCTGTTGGGGTATTTTCCCTTGAGGGTTTGAATCCTAAAAATTATTTTTTTGTGTTATACTTTATTAGTTGTAAAGGACGATAAAGGAAAAATGACGGGCTCACTTTATATTCTCGCAACCCCCATAGGCAATCTTCGAGATATAACTCTGCGGGCAGTGGAGATTCTTCAAAAGGCCGATGCAGTCATTGCCGAAGACACCAGAAGAGCGTCTGTTCTTCTCCGTCATCATGGTATTCGGGCGAAAAGGCTTTTTTCCTGCCACAAGTTCAATGAAAAAAGCCGTACGGAAAAAATTCTTCACCTGCTTTTAGAGGGAAATGATGTTGCTTTTATCAGCGATTCAGGAACACCGGGCATTTCTGACCCTGGTCAGTTCATCGTAAAAAAAGCGCATGAGAGAGGCATAAAAGTCGTTGCTGTTCCTGGAGCGTCAGCTCTCACGGCTGCGCTCTCTGTGGCCGGCGTGGAGGATAAAGGATTCACCTTCATCGGTTTTCTCGGGAAAAAGACAAAAGACATTGAAGAAATAAAATGGCTTCTTGAGACAGCCGGCAGACCTGTTGTTTTTTATGAATCGCCGAAGCGGATTCTCAAGACGCTTCAGAAACTGAGTGAAAGGCTGCCGGAAAGCGTGATCATTCTCTGCAGGGAGCTGACAAAGATTCATGAAGAGGTTTTGAGAAAAACTCC